>DAITPV010000048.1:0-10806 GCA_036833435.1 Actinomycetota bacterium
CCTAGCCCTCGTCCTCTTCAACGTGGTTGCCTATCCCATCGCTCTTTGGGTGTTCGGTCGCTCGCTCGAGTATGGGCGGAGGATCGGTGTTCTGGGCTCGTACTAGCGCGCGGACCGGCGACTTCTGCTGGGAGCCTTCGGGAACGGTGGTGCCGTGAACGGATCGACCTTCGTCCACCCCACCGCTGAGGTGCACGCCGACGCGCGGATCGGTGAAGGGGCGATGATCTGGAACTGGACGAAGGTGCGTGAGGGAGCCCGCGTCGGCCGAGGCACCACCCTGGGTCAGTGCGTGTACGTCGATGAGGACGTTCACATCGGCGAGGGCTGCAAGGTTCAGAACGGCGTGTCTCTCTACCGGGGTTTGTGGATCGCGGATGAGGTGTTGATCGGACCGAACGCAACGTTCACGAACGATCTGGTCCCGCGCGCGCACAACCGCGATTGGCAGGTGGTCCCGACTCGCGTCGAGGAGGGAGCCAGCATCGGAGCCAATGCCACCATCGTGTGCGGGGTGACGCTCGGCGCGCATTGCCTGGTAGGGGCGGGGGCCGTTGTCACCAGGGACGTCCCACCCCATGCGGTGGTGACGGGCAGCCCGGCGAGAGTCGTGGGGTTCATCACCCGCGAGGGGCACCGGATGGAGGGTGGGCCGGACGGTCGGGCGGCCGCCTCGCTGTCCCCGGAACCGAGGCAAGGTGAGGGTTCATGAGCTCATCGGTCCAGACAGGATCCCTTCGAGTCGGAATCGTAGGCGCCGGGCAGATGGGGGAGCATCACGCCCGGATCCTCAGCTCCCTTCGGGGCGTCGAGCTCACGGCCGTGGTTGATCCCGATCCCATCCGCAGGGACCAGATCGCCGAGAGGTATCACTGTGAGCCGATGGCCGCCGTAGAGGCGTTGATCGGCACGGTGGACGCTGCCACGGTTGCCGTGCCCACCAATCAGCACGCGAACGTGGGCGCTCTGCTTCTGAACAGCGGGATCCACTGCCTCATCGAGAAGCCGTTGGCCACGAACGAGGAAGACTGTCAGAGGCTGATCCATGCAGCGCGGCGCAATGGCTGCAAGCTCCACGTCGGACACGTGGAGCGTTTCAATCCGGCTGTCGAACAACTGGGCCACATCCTCAGGAACGATCACGCGATCCACGCCATCGACGCGCGTCGGATGAGCACGGTGAGCCAGCGGGTCAGTGATGTCGACGTGGTCATGGACCTGATGGTTCACGACATCGACATCGCTCTCGCGCTCATGAAGAGGCCCGTCGTGGAAGTCGCTGCCCGGGCGGTTCGGACGGGCGAGACGAGCGGCAATGACTATGTCACCGCGCTCCTGACGTTCGAGCATGGAGGATTGGCGAGCCTGACGGCGAGCCGCATCACCCAGAACAAGATCCGTGAGATCCAAGTAACCAGCGACCTCGGCACGCTCACGGCCAACTACATCACTCAGGAGCTGCTCATCTCGAGAGAGGGTCGGATGAGCGCGCCCTCGGAGGAATCGAAGGGCGACTCCAGCTATGTCCTGGACCTGTCCATCGAACGCGTGCTGGTCAGAAGCCGCGAGCCCCTCGTCTCGGAGCTTCGGCATTTCTGCGATTCCGCCATGAATGGAGTTCCGCCGACGGTGCCCGGGGAGCAGGCGCTCGAGGCGCTGCGGCTGGTGTGGATGATCCAGGAGAAGATCGTCTCGCTGGCGCCTGACGCCACGAACATGGAGCAGCCCGCCGTTGGCTAGGCTCACGGGCCAGACCGTCCTGGTCACGGGGGGCGCGGGATTCATCGGCAGCCATCTCGTCGATGCCTTGGCGGCCGAGGGGGTCACGCGAGTCGTCGTGGTCGACAACTTCTTCCTTGGCGACGAGCGAAACCTGGCCGACGCCAAGGAACGGTACGGGCCTGCCCTCCAGATCCATCGTGAGGACGCGGGGAGCCTCGAGGCGATGGCGGCGATCTGCCGGAGCGTCACGCCCGACATCGTCTTCAATCTGGCGACCAAGGCCCTGCTTCATTCGTTCCGCGACCCCGTGGATGCCTACAGGACCAATGTGGACATCGCGATCGCTCTCGGCGACCTGTTGCGGGAGGGTGAATACGGGCGCCTCGTTCACGTGTCGAGCTCCGAGGTCTATGGGTCCGCCGTGCGGGTCCCGATGGCGGAGGACCATCCCCTGGAGGGGACGACTCCCTACGCGGCAGGTAAGGCCTCCGCCGACCTCATGCTTGCGTCGTATGTGTCCGCATTCGATCTGGACGTTCTCACCGTTCGGCCGTTCAACGCGTACGGACCCCGCCAGAACTCCCGTGACCTCTCGGCCGTCATCCCTCGGACGATCCAGCGGGTTCTTGCCGGCGAAGCTCCATTCGTCGAGGGAGATGGGAAGCAGACACGAGACTTCACCTACGTCGCCGACACGGTGTCCGCCATCATCGATTTGACCAAGCTGGACGGCCCGAAAGGACGGGTCGTCAACGTCGGGTCGGGACGAGAGGTCCCCATCGGGGAGCTGATCACCCGGCTGGCAGCGCTCCTGGAGTACGGGGGCCCGATCCTCCGCCGAGAACGCCGAACGGCAGACGTCCGCCGCCATTTGGCAGATGTGAGTCGCCTGCGCTCGCTTCTGGGGCCGGGCGCCGGCGTCCCTCTGGAGGAGGGGCTCACCAAGACCGTGGCCTGGTACCGAGCGGAGGTCGCAGACCGTGTTGCCTCTCACTAGGCCCTCGATCGATCACGCTGAGGTTGCCGAGGATCTTCGCAAGATCCTGTCGTCGGGCATCCTGACCCAGGGGCCGTACGTCGCCGCCTTCGAGACCGCGGTGGCCGAGTATGTGGGGGTCAGGTACGCATTCGCCACCAGCTCGTGTACGACGGGGATGCATCTGGCGCTCGCGGCCGCCGGGATCGGAGCGGGCGATGAAGTGCTGGTGCCGGACTTCACGTTCCCTGCCACGGGCAACGTCGTGGTGCAAACCGGGGCCACGCCGGTTCTCGTCGACTGCTCTCCGGGGTCGTTCCTCATGGATCTCTCGGACGCGACCGGCAAGATCAGCAGTCGGACGAGGGCGATCATGCCGGTGGACACCTTCGGCCATGCGATGGACATGCCCCGGGTGCTCGAGCTGGCAAAAGGTCACGGCCTGGTCGTGGTGGAGGACGCGGCGTGCGCCATCGGGGCGAGCTATGCCGGCCGCTCCTGTGGGTCGTGGCCCGACATGGGCTGCTTCAGCTTCCACCCGAGGAAGCTCGTGACCACGGGCGAAGGGGGTGTCGTCACCACGAACGACGAGTCGCTGGCCGAGGCCATCCGGCTTCTCCGGAATCACGGTGGCAGCCCCAATGGTGTCGGGCTCGAGTTCGTGACGAACGGCTTCAACTACCGTCTGGGGGAGATCGGCGCTGCACTCGGCCTCGCGCAGATGCGCCGGATCGACGCCATCCTGGAGGACAGACGAAGGATCGCGGCGCTCTACGAGGAGGAGCTCACCTCCCTTCCCCAGGTATCACTTCCCCCCCGAGGTGAGAAGGAGAGGCCCAACTTCCAGTCGTTCGTGGTCATGGTCAGCGAGGCGGTTGACAGAGACGCGCTCGTCTCGGCCCTGCGTGATCGAGAGATCGAGACGACGCTCGGCACCTACGCGATGCACGCTCATCCTGCCTTTTCGCGATTCGGATACTCGCCGGGAGACCTCCC
The DNA here is from genome assembly GCA_036833435.1 of Actinomycetota bacterium. Classification (GTDB taxonomy): domain Bacteria; phylum Actinomycetota; class UBA4738; order UBA4738; family CALAEC01; genus DAITPV01. Next base: position 3,695 of record DAITPV010000048.1, read on the forward strand.
GAACTCCTGGAAGGCCCAGCAGCATTCCCTGACTCTGCCGGTCGTCCCGGGCATGTCCCGGGCACAGGTCGAGGAGGTAACGCACGTGCTGAGGGCGACGATATGACCGACAAGCGCCGGATCGTCTTCTTCGGAGCAACGCGGCTTGGGTTGGCGTGCTGTCGAGCGCTTGTGAGGACCGGACATGAAGTTGTCGGGCTCTTCTCCATCCCACGGCAGTACCGGTTCCGCAAGTCGGCTCCCAAGCTCGAGAACGTGACGTTTACGAACTTCGAGGATCTCGCGAACGAAGAGGGGATCCCGCTGGTCTATGCCGGAGATGGATTGCGAGATCCGAGCTATGTGGAGACCCTGGAGAAGTGGCGTCCCGATCTTGCGGTTGTTGCCGGCTGGTATTTCCTGGTTCCGCCGGCCATCCTCGACATCTTCCCGATGGGGGTTGTCGGCCTCCACGGGTCCCTCCTGCCGAGGTATCGAGGCGGATCTCCGCTTGTCTGGGCGATCATCAATGGGGAGACGAAAACGGGGGTGACCCTGTTCTATTTCGATGAAGGCATCGACACCGGTGACGTGGTCGGACAAGAGGCGTTCGAGATCTTGCCCGAGGACACCATCGACAGCGTCTACGGAAAGGCATCGGATGCGGCCGTCAAGCTGGTTGAGAAGTACGTCCCGCTCATCTGCGAGGGCAAGGCTCCTCGGGTCGCACAGGAGCACGATGACGCCACTCAGTTCCCACCGCGGGTGCCGGAGGACGGGCTGATCGACTGGAACAAGAGTCCGGAGGAGATCCGCAACTTCATCCGTGCCCAGTCCAAGCCATATCCCGGCGCTTACACCATCATTGGTGGAAGGAAGCTCGTCATCCACGACGCAGAGATCCGCGAGATCGACCAGGCTCACAGCTAGCCCCATCCTCCGAGTTCCGTCCGCTGTCTTCGCCTGTCATGAGAGAGGCCGAATGAAGATCCTGATGGTCCTGGCAAGCCGGTTTCCACCTGACGTTCGGGTCGAAAGAGAGGCGCGCGCGCTCCTCCGTGCTGGCCACGAACTCCACCTGTTGTGCTACGGCCGTGAGGGTGATCCGGCACAGGAAAACTGGGAAGGCATGACCGTCCATCGGATACGCGTCACGCGCGCTCTCCGACCGCTGTTTCGGAAGGTGAATGCGGCCCTGAGGGTCGTATCCTTCGTTGACCGCTATTGGGCGAGGAACCTCGAGCGTCTCGTCAGCGTGCATGGCATCGAAGCGATCCACGTTCACGATCTTCCACTGGTTCGCACTGCCCTCTCGGTTGCTCGACGGCATGGCTTGCGAGTGGTCGCCGACATGCACGAGAACTACCCCTATGCCCTGGAGTTCTACGTTCCCCAAAAGACGTTCTCGCCGATAGCGAGGTTTCGGTATGGGGTCCGGCGCTGGGAGAGACACGAAAGAAAGGTTCTTCCCAAGTGCGACCGTGTCCTGGCTGTGGCTGAAGAAATGAAGGAACGATTGGTCTCCGAAGGCATCCCGGGAGCGGACATCGCTGTAGTCGAGAACACCGTTGACCTAGACGAATTTGACTCTTACCCGATCGACAACTCTCTCGTTCGCTCGTACCGTGACAACTATGTGATCGGCTACGTGGGTGGGTTTACGGGTCATCGTGGTCTTGACACCGCCGTACGGGCAATGCAGCTGGTCGTAAAGGACGCACCAGACTCCAAGCTCATCCTGGTCGGATACGGACCTGTTCGTGAGCAGCTCGAGCACCTCGTCCAGGACCTGGGGCTCGAGAAACACATCGAGTTCCACGGGAAGCAACCATTCCGCTTGGTTCCCACCTACGTTCAACTCTCGGATGTTTGCTTGCTGCCTCTCATTTCCAATCCCCACACTGAGTACGGTCTGCCAAACAAGGTCTTTGAGTACTGGGCAAAGGGAAAGGCCATCATCGTTAGTTCCTGCAAGGGCATCAAGCGAGTGGTCGAGGAGGCAAAGGGCGGCTTGGTGTTCACGTCAGGGGATAGTCACGGCCTCGCTGACGCAATCTTGGCGCTGAGGGATGAGCAGTTGCGGAATCGGTTGGGGAGTGCCGGAAGGTCGGCCGTCGCTGGACAGTACAACTGGCGAATGACTTCCCAGAAGCTGCTTCGGGTCTACCAAGAATTGGATGATCTGGCGCCTGTTGGCGTGTCCACGAAGGGCGCGTGAATGAGGATCCTCATGCTACTCGCGGGTCGGTTCCCTCCGGACATTCGCGTCGAGAAGGAGGCCCGCGCGCTCCTCGGTGCTGGTCACGAACTCCACCTGCTGTGTTTTGGTCGTGCAACTGAGCAGGCGAGCGGGAACGAAGTTTGGGAGGGGATCGCGATCCATAGGATCAACCCGGTCCGGGACCTCCCGGTGCCGCTCAGGAAGCTCAATGGAGCGCTTTGGGTGTCGACGTTCTTCGATGCCTTTTGGGCGAAGAACGTCAATCGTCTGGTCCGTGATCACCTGATCGACTCTCTTCATGTTCACGACCTACCGATGCTTCGCACCGCTGTGCGGGTGGGCCAAAAGACCGGCCTTCCGGTCATCGCGGATTTCCATGAGAACTACCCAGATTCCCTGAGGATCGGGCTCACTCTCCGACGAAGAAGTCTCCTGAAGCGTTGGAATCGGAAGATCCGCGACAACCCCCGGCGGTGGGCGCGCTACGAGCGCGCGTATGCGAAGAAGGCGGACCGTGTCGTGACGGTGGTGGAGGAGATGCGCACGCGCCTGGTGGATCTGGGGATCCCGGCGGAGAAGGTCGAGGTCGTGGAGAACACCGAGGACCTCAGCCACTTTCGAGGGATGGGGGTTGATGAGCGGATCGTCCAGCAATACGGCAACGGGTTCGTCATCACCTACGTCGGGGGATTCGGACCGCACCGCGGGCTCGACACGGCCATCAAGGCGATGCCGGCGGTGGTTCGGCAGGTCCCCGACGCGAAACTGCTTTTGGTGGGTGACGGACCGATCCGAGGCGACCTAGAGGCTCTGGCGCAGAGGCTTCGACTGGATGGAGCCGTCGAGTTCGCCGGGCAGCAGGACTTCTCAAAGGTGCCCAGCTTCATCGAGGCCAGCGCCGTATGTCTGGTGCCGCATCACTCGACCCCCCAGACCGAGCCCGCACTTCCTCACAAGCTCTTCCAGTACATGGCCATGGAGCGGCCGGTGGTGGCGAGCTCGTGTCGCGCGGTGGCCCGGGTCGTGAACGAGACAGGCGGGGGAGTGGTCTTCCCTGCCGGCGACAGTGACGGTCTCGCGCGAGCCATCCTCAGTCTGTCCGACCGGGACCTCAGAAGGAAGCTGGGAAAAGCGGGGAGGTCAGCCGTGGAGACCAGGTACAACTGGGACCACAGCTCCAGGAAGCTCCTCCGCATCTACGAGCAGATGGGCTCCCGTTGAGCGAGCGTCCGAGAGAGATGCTGCCGCTCGAGGAGGTCGACGGAGGGGGCAAGCAGGTGCTGATGTTCGCGTACCGTTTCCCGCCCTGCTACTGCCACCCCACGGCGACCGAGCGGGCCATCGGGTTCGCCAGCCAGCTTTCCTCGTACGGATGGGATCCGATCGTGGTGACGAGGGATCCCGCACGTGACGGATGCCGGTGCCTGCCCGCTGGTGGAGAGAAGCTCGAGGCGGACGACCCCAGGAACGATCTTCGCGGCCTGTCACCGGAACAGGTCATCCGGGTCCGGATCGGCTCGTCGTGGCTTCGGAGCAGCCGCTCAAGCATCCGCAACCTCGAGAGTCCGACGGCCAGGTGGCTCGCCGCCCCCATCCGTCGGTTTCTCACGCTGCTCAGATTCACCACCAAGCCGACCCAGGGATGGGTCAAGCAGAGCATCTCCCGAGGAGAAGAGGTCATGAGAGACAACCGGGTCGACCTGGTCTGGACGACCACTCCACCGGAGTGGAGCCTGGTCGTGGGTCGGCACTTCCAGAGCAAGTACGGGACCCCCTGGGTGGCGGACATCCGCGACGCGATCTCCAGGTTCCCGCGGGATCACGCCGGCAGCGACACGCTTCCGGCGCGTCTGCGACGAGCTCGGTTCGCCAGGCCCGCAAGGGAGGCGTCGGCCATCGTGTGCGTCAGCCCTCAGGAGGCCGCACAGGACGCGTCATACCTCGAGCGGTCCGTGCACACCATCCCCAGTGGCTTCGACGCCGAGGCCTGGAGGCGCATCCACCGACAGGCTGTCTCACGGGCGAGGGACCGCACGGCCTTCCGGATGGTGTACGCGGGCGGTCTCTTGCCGGAGGTCGACCACATCGACCCGTTCTTCGAGGGCCTGTCGTCCTTCTTACGTCTGCCGGGGGCGCCGCCACTCACTTTCGAGTACCTGGGATCCAACGGAAACGTCGTTCGAGACGCGGCACGGCGATGGGGCCTCGAGGATGTGGTGACGGATCGAGGGCGAGTGTCATTGGAGGACGCTCGGCTGGCGATGGCGGGATCGGATGCCCTCATCCTGCTGCGAGACGTTCCGGGAGAGTCGGGGGTCCCCGGCGGGAAGCTGTACGACTACCTGGCCGCCGGAACGCCAATCCTTGCCGTTCCCGGGCGGGATCTCTACGTGCGAGAGGTGCTGGCCACGACGGGTGCCGGGGTCTGTGCGGAGACTCGTGAGGAGATCGCCACGGCGATCGGCACGTTGGTCTCCTCCGACGAAGCCCCTCTTCACGACCGGGAACAGAGGATCGCCGCCCTGGACTCCTTCTCATGGGCAGCTCGAGCCGAGGCGTTGTCGGAGGTCTTCGCGGCGTCCGTTTCTGCGCCCGCCGCGGTATCCGGAGGACGGTCGTGACGGCGCCGAGCTCGCCCCGGATCGCCGTCCTCGGGTGTGGAGCCTGGGGGATGAACCACGTCCGGGTATGGCACCGACTCGGGTCACTCCAGGCGGTGTGCGACAGCGACACGAGCCGCCTGGCACAAGTTGCCGATGAGTTCGCACCGGTGGAGACCTTCGCTGACCCAGAAGCCGTCTTCGCTGACCCCACCATTGACGCGGTTGTCCTGGCCACCCCCGCTGTCACCCACGCGGAGCTGGCCCTTCGGGCTATCGAGTCGGGCAAGGACGTTCTGGTTGAGAAGCCTCTGGCAACCGCGCTCGGGGAGGCCGAGAAGGTCCTGGCGGTTGCCGAGCGGGAGCGGGCCGTCCTCATGGTGGGCCACGTTCTCGAGTACCACCCCGCGACCCTCGCCCTTCGGAGGCTCGTGGAGGAAGGGGAGCTGGGCAAGCTGTTGTACCTCTACTCGCATCGGCTGAACTTCGGGCGGGTGCGAACGGAGGAGAACGCCCTGTGGTCCTTTGCCCCGCACGATATCGCCCTGCTGATCCGCCTCCTCGGTGCGATGCCGCTCGAGGTGTCGTGTCGCGGGGGAGCCTTCCTGAGCGAAGGGGTCGCCGACACCACGGTCATGAACCTCAAGTTCCCGGGTCCGATCCAGGCGCACATCTTCGTGAGCTGGCTCCACCCATTCAAGGAACATCGCTTCGTGGTCGTCGGGGACCGCCAGATGGCCGTGTTCGACGACACGGCGCCGTGGGGCGAGAAGCTGGTGCTCTACCCGAACACGGTCGAGTGGCGCGGCGGCCAGGTGCCGGTGGCCCGGAAGGCCGAGGCGGTTCCCGTTCCCCTGGAAGAGGGAGAGCCCCTCCTGGCCGAATGCGAGCAGTTCCTGGAATGCATCACCGCTCGCCGGGCGCCGCTCACGGATGGGACGAGCGGCCTGCGGGTGCTTCGCGTCCTCGATGCCGGGGAGCGCTCTCTGCAGAAGGGTGGAGCGCCGACCAGCATGGATGGCCGATCCGGCTCCCCCGAGGACCTCATCCACCCGACCGCGGTCGTCGATGTGGGCGCCGAGCTGGGAGAAGGCGCCCGTGTGTGGCACTACTCCCATGTCATGGCCGGAGCCCGGGTGGGCAGGGAGGCGATCCTCGGACAGAACGTGTTCGTCGGTCCCGGAGTCAGCGTCGGGGCCGGCGTGAAGGTTCAGAACAACGTCTCGCTGTACGAGGGCGTCGAGCTCGAGGACTTCGTGTTCTGTGGCCCGTCCGCGGTCTTCACGAACGTCATCAACCCGCGGAGCGAGATCGAGAGGAAATCCGAGTTCCGACGCACGCTTGTCCGTCGCGGGGCCACGATCGGGGCCAACGCCACCATCGTGTGTGGAACGACGCTCGGCCGATATTCGTTCGTGGCCGCCGGGGCGGTCGTCACCAAGGACGTTCCGGAGTACGCGCTCGTGGCCGGTGTGCCTGCTCGCCTGATGGGGTGGGTGTGCGAGTGCGGCGCGCGATTGACGTTTCAGGGGGGTGAGTCACGATGCGACGACTGTCGCCGCGAGTACCGGCAGACGGAGCCCGAGAGGATCGAGCTTCACCGAGGGCCCCTGCTCACCTCCTGACCGTCGTCGGGGCCAGGCCCCAGTTCATCAAGGCGGCCGCGATGAGTCGGGCCCTCGCTCGACACAACGGAACCGCTGCGGGTGCGCCCATCCGCGAAAGCCTGGTTCACACCGGTCAGCACTACGACGTGGAGATGTCCGATGTCTTCTTCGAGGAGCTCGGGCTGGCCGACCCGGTCCATCACCTGGGAGTCGGCTCCGGGTCCCACGGAGAGCAGACCGGCGAGATGCTCAAGCGCCTCGAGCTCGTCCTGATGGAGGAGCGACCCGACGTCGTGCTGGTCTACGGGGACACGAACAGCACGCTGGCAGGGGCCCTGGCAGCGGTGAAGCTGGGGATCCCGGTTGCCCACGTCGAAGCGGGCCTTCGCTCGAAGCGCCTCGACATGCCCGAGGAGGTCAACCGGGTCCTCACCGACCGGGTGGCCACCCTGCTGTTCTGTCCGTCCGAGCTTTCGGTCGCCAACCTTGCGGAAGAAGGGATCCACGATGGGGTTCGGCAGGTGGGGGACATCATGTACGACGTCCTCCGGTGGCACCTTCCCAGGGTGGGGAAGCACCAGCGGGTCCTCGAGGAGCTCGACCTGCGGGCCGGGGAGTATGGCCTGGCTACGGTCCATCGGGCGGAGAACGCGGACCGACCGGCCCGGCTCGAGGCCGTCCTGGGCGGGCTGAACCGGCTGGCCT
>DAITPV010000049.1:0-10654 GCA_036833435.1 Actinomycetota bacterium
GACCGGGGTCGCACTCGTCACGATCCTGGCTGTCGGGCTGGGAGCGCAGGCCCTCAGGTCGATGGGTGGGGATTGGGCCGTCGGCGAGTCCCGGGTCCTTCCGGCGTGGCCGGTGGTCGCCTCCGCCGACCCGGGCGTGGCCTTCCGGGTGCTGTGGCTCGGACCGCCGGGCCGTTCGCCGCTCCCGGCACCGGGCGGGGACCCTGAGGGGACATCAGCCGGCGGGGTGTCCACGGTGGACTACGCGGTCACCGGTCGGGGTGGCCGGTCGATCCTGGCCGTGGCCCTGCCGTCCTGGGGACCTGCGTACGACCGGGTGGACGGCATCCTCTCGGCGATGCTCACGGGTGAGGTGCGCCACGCCGGCGCCTTGCTCGCGCCGATGGGGATCCGGTTCGTGGTCGCCGGGGACGAGGCGTTGTCGGCCGGCGTGTCCGAGAGCCTCGGCGCCCAGATCGACCTCGACCTGATCCAACGAGCCGGGGGCCTGTCCATCTATCGGAACGCTCGGGCGTTGCCACCCGCCGCGGTCTTCCCGGGCCAGGCCGCGCTCGACGCGGCCAGGTCGCCCTCATTGCTGGCGGCTACGGCGCTGGATCCTGCGAGCGCGGTGCCCCTCGCACAGGAAGGCGGCGGGTCCTGGGCGGCGGCCGTGGACCGGGGTGAGGCTTCCCTGGTGAACGTGGCGGACACCTTCTCCGTGGCCTGGAGGCTGGAGTCCGCCGAGGGCTCCACCGATCCGTTCCCCGCGTTCGGCTGGGGCCTAGGGTTCCAGGTCTCGCCGGGAAGCGGCCCGGTCGAAGCCCGATTCGAGGGCCAGCTCCGTCGGCGGGTGGAGCTGCTGGCTCTGGCGGCTCTGTGGATCGTGGCCCTGTGGCTGATCCGCCGAACGGCCCGCGACGAGCGACCGGCTCGCCGAAGAGCGGAGTCGGAGGCGTCGTTGGCGGACCGAGAACGGGTGACGGTGGGATGAGCTTTCGGAGCCGGTTGCTGATCGCGCTCATCGTCGCCGCCGCGGTGGTGGTGGGAGGGCTCCAGCTCGAGGACCGGGTGGGCGCTGTAGCTCCGGCTCCCGGCCCTTCGGTCCGAGAGACCTCCGGGGCGTGGTACTGCCCACACGGCGGAGGCGATGGGTGGCAGGCGTGGGTGGTGGTGGCCAACCCGTCGGACGCCGCAGCAACGCTCAAGGTCTCCACCCATACCGGCACCACCCCCCAGTCGTCGGAGACGGTGCTCGAGCCGGGGACCAGCCGGTACCTGGAGGTCGCGGCGCCGGTCATGGCCTCGGCGACCGTGGTGGAGTACTTCGGAGCACCCGTGGCGGCGGGGATGGTCGTCTCGGCCGGAGAGAACGCGGGAGTGGGTGCGGAGCCGTGCTCCGGGACCGCGGGGGTCCACTGGTACGTGCCCGAGGCGTCCACGCTTCGCGGAGAACAGGCCACCGCGGTGATCGCCAACCCGTTCGCGGCCAGCGCGGTCGTCGACCTGGCTCTGTATGCAGGTGATCGCCAGATCAGGCCCGGCCCTCTCCGGGGACTGGTTCTCGGCCCGGGCCTCACCAAGACCGTCGATCTCAACCGATTCGCGTTGGGGGAAGAGTCGGTGTCGGTGGAGGTGACGGCGCTCATCGGACGGGTCGCGGTCACCGGTGTGGTGACCAGCAACGGAGGAGTCCGGCTGGTGCAGGGCGTCCCGGAGCCCGCCCTCAGCTGGGCGGTGCCGGGGGCCGGTGGGGCGGAGGGCCAGGACACGCTCCTGGTGACGTCTCCAAACGGCCTCGAGGCTCCCTTCCACGCCACGGCGCAGGGTGCCGAGGGATCGGTCCGAGTCCTGGATCTGGAATCGGCGCGGGGAGGAGCGGTGACCGGGTTCGACATCGCTGCCCAGGACGCCTCGATCCTGGTCGAGGCCGACGGCCCGGATGTCCTGGTGGTCGGACGGCGCTTGGGCGCCCCGGTGCCGGCACCTCCGAAGGAGCCCCAGCGGAAGGGGAAGGGGAAGGGCGGGGGAGGCCAGGAAGAAGAAGAGGAGGAAGCGCCGGCGCCCACCAGCGACGTGGCCTCGAGCTCCGGGGTCACCGCGCCCGGCACCAGCTGGGTGGCTCTGCCACCGGTGGTCGCCGGCGGGGGGCCGGCGATCCTGCTGGTTCAGAACCCCGGGACCGACGAAGCGGAAGTGCGGGTCACCCTGCTAGGAGAAGGGGGACCGGCCGGCGAGCCCAGCACGATGACCGTGGCTCCCGGCTCCACGGCTCGACTGGAGCTGCCCTCGGGGGATCCTCCGGCCGCAGTTGTCGAGGCGGTCCGCGGCGGCGTGGTGCCCGCCCAGATCGCCCTTGATCCTGCTGCCTACGCGCTATCAGTTGGCGTTCCGGTCGGGCGACCGGCCGGTTGACGGTTATAGGGACCTGGGTATCATTCCAGTCGGATGTCTAGATCTAGGCGCCACGTGCGGCCCCGGTCGCGCGCGCGCGGAAGCGTGCGCGTCACGGTTTCGATCGCCCTCGGTCTATTGCTGATCGGCGGGGGAGCGGCCTATGCCGCCTATCGGTACGACGCCGCCACGTCGGATCGGATCATGCCCGGGGTGACCATCGCCGGCGTCGACGTGAGCGAGCTCACCAGACAGGAGGCCATCGCCCAGCTCAGTGGCCAGGTCCAGGCCACCCTCGATCGGGAGATCGAGGTTCAGGCCGGGGACGAGACCTGGCATGTCACCCCCCAGGAGCTTGGTGCCACCGCTGTGGTCGAGCCTCTGGTGGATCGGGCCCTGGCCCTGTCCGAGAGCTACACGTGGCCGGAGCGGGTGTTCAACCGGCTCCTGGACCGTGAGGTCGACGAGAGCCTCGGCCTCCGGTACCGGCAGGACCGGGACGATCTCGGCCGGTTCGTGGAGACCGTGTCCCAGGCCGTGAGCGTCGATCCCACGGACGCATCCGTGTCGGTGGTGGACGGGGAGCTGGTGCTGGAGCGCCCGGAGATGGGCTGGTCCCTCCCGGTGAAGGAGTCCACCAGGGCCATCCGCCGGGCCGTGGCCGGGGAATCCGACACGGTCGCGCTGGGGCTGGACCGGATCACCCCGGCCGTTGGGCGCGACGACATCGGCAAGACCCTGGTGGTCAGCCTGTCCGAGCTCGAGCTGTACCTGTACGACGGGCTCCGGCTCAAGAAGACCTATCAAGTGGCGGCCGGCTCGCCCTCGTACCCCACCCCGGTCGGCGAGTGGGAGATCTGGGACAAGCGTGAGAACCCAACGTGGGTCAACCCCGCCCCTGACGGCTGGGGCAAGGGCCTTCCCGCCAGCATCCCGGGCGGACCCGGCAGCCCGCTGGGGACGCGGGCCCTGTACCTGGACGCCCCCGGGATCCGGATCCACGGGACCCCCGCCTCTTACTCGATCGGGACCTACGCCTCGCACGGGTGCATCCGGATGCTGATGGAGGACGTGGAGGAGCTGTACGAGCTCGTCCCCATCGGCACCATGGTTCACGTCATCTCGTAGCGAAAAGATCGACAAGAACCACCGTTCTGCTTGCGCCTTCCCTTCCGCCGGGATTAGTATGGTGGGGTACTCCGAAGAGGCACGAAGGGGCGACCCGGAAGGCCACTTCGGAGTACACTTTCGTTGAGAGGCTCCGGCGGGGCCTCTTTCCTCTTTCCCAGGCCCTTCCGGCGGCCCGTTTCTTCGCCGCGGGAGCGCCGTGATCCTGGGGTTTCTTAGGTAGCGACCTCGTTACCCAAGAAGACGTTTCTCTTCGGCTTTCGTTGCGGAATCACAAGCTTGTGATTATGCTTTTCGCCGTGCGGGAATGCGTCAAGCCAGGCTGCGGCGGGCAGGCCGAAGCGTCGGCCGGAGTTCAGTACGCCCAGCGGGTGGCCTGGCTTGGGGACCTGGTCCCCGAGCCCGACCCCAGCCTCCTCGACCTGTGCGCCCACCACGCCGACCGGCTCCGGCCTCCTCGGGGCTGGCGAGTGATCGACGATCGATCGGCCCTGCCGGAGGCAGTGGTCGGGGGTTGAGCTTGACGGGCTCGCTTGGGTACGCTCGTTACCCAAGATGCCTCTCGACCGGCAGCTGATCCGGCAGGTTCGCGGCCTCGACGAGCACGATCTTCGCCGGCTGGTGATCTTCACCCGCGGCCTGCTGGTCTCCCGGTACGGGGCCGAGATGCCGGAACGCGAGCATCGAAGCCGGGTCACGTTCCGTCAGGAACGGGTGAAGTGCGGCCGGGCCGGGTGCACCAAGTGCCCTCACGGGCCCTACTGGTACGCGTACTGGCGAGAGGGTGGCAAGCTCCGCTCCAGGTACATCGGCAAGGAGCTTCCGGAGGTCGCCGCCGGGCGGCGTCGGCCGTCTGGGGGACGAAGCACGTAGTCACCTGGGACCATCCGAAAATGACCCGCCCGGGCTATGCAGTGGCGGGCCCCTGTGAGCCGACCATTAGGGACATGAACCCGACGCGCAGCAGCAGACGGCAGGCCTCGTGCGAGCACTGCGGCTCGGACCTGATCACCGTCTCTCTCCAGGACGGGGCGATCCAGTTCTCTTCGTGCGGGTCCTGCGAGGTCACCGTGTGGGAGCGGGGCGGCTCGGTCGTCTCTCGCTCCGCGGTGATCGCCGACATCCCCCGCCGCTAGCTCCTCCTGCGGGGGGTTCGGGGGGAGGGCTCGCCAGAGTCGTCCAACTGGTAGCTCAACCGCGAGCGGACCCCCTGATCAAGAAAGGGGCCTGAACGGGCCGCGGGATAGAATCCGCGGGTGGGCGATCTGACGTCCATCTTCAAGGCCTACGACGTCCGCGGCACCTACCCAGATCAACTCGACGAAGACGTTGCCCGTCGCATCGGGTCTGCGTTCGCCGAGTTCACGGGAGCAGAACGGGTGGCGCTGGGGCGTGATGCCAGGCCCTCTTCCCCGCCCCTGTCGGCCGCGTTCATCGAAGGGGTCACCGGCCGGGGCACCGACGTCGTCGACATCGGCCTGGCCACCACCGACATGCTGTACCTGGCCTCGGGCCGCCTCGACGCGCCCGGGGTGATGCTTACTGCCAGCCACAACCCCCCGAACTGGAACGGCATCAAGCTGTGCAGAGAGGGAGCCGCGCCGGTCGGGGAGGACTCCGGGCTGATGGAGGTCCGTGACCTGGCGGCCAGTGACCCCGCCCCGTCCTCGGCGAGCCTGGGCACGGTGAGTTCCAGGAACATGATCGAGGAGTACGTCGAGCACGTCCTGTCGTTCGTCCAGGTGGATCGCCTGGCCCCGCTCACCGTGGTGGCCGACGCGGCGAACGGGATGGCCGGCCTGGTCCTTCCTCCCATCTTCGAACGGCTTCCGATGAAGCTGGTGGGGCTGTACCTGGAGCTCGACGGCACCTTCCCTAACCATCCGGCCGACCCCATCCAGCCCGAGAACCAGGAGGACGTTCGGAAGGCTGTCACCGAGCACGGAGCCGACATCGGGTTGGCCTTCGACGGTGACGCCGACCGGGTCTTCCTGGTCGACGAGCACGCGGAAGGAGTGTCGGGATCCCTGGTCACCGCGCTGGTGGCCCAGGCCATGCTGGAGCGCGAGCCGGGAGCCAAGATCGTCCACAACCTGATCTGCTCCTGGGTCGTCCCCGAAGTGATCCGGGAGCACGGAGGGGTGCCGGTGCGGACCCGGGTGGGCCATTCGCTGATCAAGAAGGTCATGGCCGAGACCGGCGCCGTGTTCGGGGGAGAGCACTCCGGTCACTACTACTTCCGCGACCACTACCGCGCCGACTCGGGGCTCATCGCAGCCCTGGTGGTCCTGGAACGGCTGTCCCAGGCCGGGGTCCCGCTCTCCGAGCTACTGGCTCCGTACCGCCGCTACCACGACTCCGGGGAGATCAACTCGGAGGTGAAGGACCAGGACGCTGCGATCGAGGCGGTGGCCGGGGCCTTCGCGGACGGGCGTCAGGACCGGCTGGACGGGCTCACTGTGGAGTACGACGACTGGTGGTTCAATGTGCGCGCGTCCAACACCGAGCCGCTGCTCCGGCTCAACGTGGAGGCGCGGACCGCGGGGCTGTTGGAGGAGAAGACCCGTGAGGTCATCGACGTGATCCAAGGAGCCGGCTAAGCCGAGGAGGGTGTGATGGCTGTCGACAAGGAGCTTCTGGACATCCTGGCCTGTCCGAACTGTCGCGGCGACGTGGAGTATCGGGAGGAGGAGGGGATCATCGAGTGCGTCGGTCGGTGCCGGTACAAGTATCCGGTCCGAGACGACATCCCGGTGATGCTCATCGACGAAGCGACCAAGCCGTCCTGAATGCGGATCTCGCTGGACGACCCGGGCGCTCTGCGAGCGGGCGACGGCGCCGGGATGCTGTCCGCATTCGGATCTGCGGGTTCCCAGCTCCGATCCGCGTACGAGGCCGTCAGGGGGGCGGGCATCCCGTTCGGCTCGGACGTCCGGTCGGTGACGTTCTGCGCGATGGGAGGGTCGGCAGCGGCCGGTGACCTGGTGGCCACCGCGTTCGCCGATCGGGCCTCCGTCCCCATGCTCACCCTTCGCGGGTACCGGGTCCCCGCGGCGTATGGGACCGACGACCTGGCCGTGTGTATCTCGTACTCCGGAAACACCGAGGAGACGCTGGCCGCGTTCGACGCCGCTCGGGGCCGGGGATGCCGCACCGTGGTGGTCTGCGGAGGAGGAGCCCTGGCTCAGCGAGCCCACGAGGCGGGGATCCCCGTGGTGACCATCCCTCCCGAGGCCCCCGTGCCTCGTGCCGCGCTCGGCGGATTGGTCGGCGGGGTCCTCGGGGCGCTGGTGGGCACGGGGGTCCTGACGGGGATCGACCCGGACGTCGACTCGAGCACCGAGACGCTCGAGGAGCTAGCCGGTGACGTCGGTCCCGACGTGGCCGTGGCGGACAACGAGGCCAAGCAGGTTGCCGAATGGGTGGCCGACCGGACGCCGGTGATGTGGGGATCGGAAGGTGTCAGCGCCGCGGCGGCGTGGCGATGGAAGACGGCCTTCAACGAGAACTCGGAGGTGCCGGCGTTCGCTTCGGTCCTCCCCGAGCTGGATCACCACGAGATCGTGGGATGGTCTGGCGACCTGGGGAAGGGATTCTGCCTGCTGATCCTCCGCGAGGAGGGTGAGCATCAACGGATCCAGGCCCGGCTGGACGCGACGCTGGAGGAGGTCGGCGGCTCTGGCATCGAGTGGCGCGAGGTCCGGGCCCGGGGCCGGGGTCCGCTCGATCGAGCGCTGTCCCTGTCGGTGCTCGGTGACTACGCCACCGCGTATCACGCGTTGTCCCGGGGTGTCGACCCCGCGGCGATGGACGCCATCACCAGGGTGAAGGAGCGGCTCGGAGGGGACCGAGGATGAGCTCGCTCCCCGGTCCGGGAGACACCTTCGCCGAGGACGCCGCGGAGAAGATCCGGGCCCAGACCGGAACCGTTCCCTCGGCAGCGGTGATCCTGGGCTCGGGCCTCGGTCCGGCCGTGGGCCGACTGACGGCCGAGGCGGAGTTCGCGTACCGGGATCTTCCCGGGTTCCCCGAGCCCACCGTCCCCGGGCATGCGGGGCGGCTGGCCATCGGGGAGCTGGGCGGCGTGCCGGTGGCCGTGTTCCAGGGACGGATCCACTTCTACGAGGGGCACCCCCTGAGCCTGGTGACCCTCCCCGCCCGGCTGGCCGCGGCATTGGGGGCGGAGATCCTGATCTCTACGGCCGCCGTGGGAGGGCTCGACCCCTCCCTCCGACCCGGCCAGCTGGTGGTGGGGACGGATCACCTCAACTTCCTGGGCCAGAATCCGTTGCGCGGCTGGCGGGACGACCGGGGGAGGCCGGCGTTCGTCAACCCGGCCGAGGCGTACGACCTGGAGCTGGCTCGGTCGGCCATGCACGCCGCCTCCGCCGGGGGGCTGCCGGTGGCCCCGGGCGTGTATGCCGCGAGCGGCGGGCCGACCTACGAGACGCCCGTGGAGATCGAGTACCTTCGGCGGGCGGGCGCCACGGTCGTGGGGATGTCCGTGGTCCCGGAGGTCTGCGCCGCGGCCGCGCTGGGCATGAGGTTCCTCGGCCTGTACTGCGTCACGAACCTGGCCGGCCCGGGGACCTCACACCAGGAAGTGGAGCGGGTGGCCGGGGCGTTCGCTCCGCCGCTCGGGGAGGTCCTCGAGCGAGTCCTGCTCGGAGAGGAGTAGCCGAATGGACTGTGACGTCAAGGATCTGCAGCTGGCCGAGAAGGGCCGGGAGCGGATCGACTGGGCTGAGCGGGAGATGCGGGTTCTGGCCCTGATCCGGGAACGGTTCGAGAAGGAGCGCCCCTTGGCGGGGCTCCGGGTGGCCGCATGCCTCCACGTGACCACCGAGACCGCCAACCTCCTGGTGACCCTGAAGACCGGGGGCGCGGAGGTCTCGGTGTGCGCATCCAATCCGCTGTCCACCCAGGACGACGTGGCCGC
This sequence comes from Actinomycetota bacterium, assembly GCA_036833435.1. Classification (GTDB taxonomy): domain Bacteria; phylum Actinomycetota; class UBA4738; order UBA4738; family CALAEC01; genus DAITPV01. Next base: position 8,441 of record DAITPV010000049.1, read on the forward strand.
GGCCCTGTGTGAGCAGGACGGGATCGACGCCTACGCCATCCGGGGGGAGGACGACGAGACCTACTACGGCCACATCCGGGCGGTGCTCGATCGTCACCCGCACATCACCATGGATGACGGGGCGGACCTCGTCTCCACCCTGCACAAGGAGCGCCCGGATCAGATCTCCGAGCTGGTCGGGGGAACCGAGGAGACCACCACCGGGGTCATCCGGCTCCGAGCCATGGCCGCGGACGGCAAGCTCGGGTACCCCATCGTGGCGGTCAACGACGCCCGGACCAAGCATCTGTTCGACAACCGATTCGGGACGGGGCAGTCGACCATCGACGGGATCATCCGGGCCACCAACCTGCTGCTGGCCGGGCGGGTCTTCGTGGTGTGTGGCTACGGCATGTGCGGCCGGGGGGTGGCTTCCCGAGCTCGGGGACTGGGGGCCCGGGTGGTGGTCACGGAGGTCTCGCCACTCTCCGCGCTCGAGGCGGCCATGGAGGGGTTCGAGGTCCTGCCCATCCGCGATGCGGCGCGCATCGGTGACGTGTTCGTCACCGTCACCGGAGACACCCACGTGATCCGGGAGGAGCATCTCGACGCGATGAAGGACGGGGCGATCCTGGCCAACTCCGGCCACTTCGACGTGGAGATCGACAAGGAGTCACTGGAGCGGATGTCGACCGCTCGCCGGCGGATCCGCGAGGTCGTCGACGAGTACCGGATGCCCGACGGCCGAAGGATCCATCTGCTGGCGGAAGGAAGGCTGGTGAACCTGGCGGCAGCCGAGGGACACCCGGCCGCAGTGATGGACATGTCCTTCGCCAACCAGGCCCTGTGTGCGGAGTGGATCGCCAAGGGGGCTCGGGATCTCCAGCCCTCCGTCTACGAGGTTCCGCAGGACATCGACGAGGAGGTCGCCCGGCTCAAGCTCCAGGCTATGGGGATCGAGATCGACGCCCTGACCCCGGAGCAGCAGGCCTACCTGTCCTCGTGGGAGCACGGGACGTAGGAACCGAGGGTGGCCGACCAGCACGTCACGGTGGACGTGGTCTTCGAGCGCTTCCCGGCATCGGTTCGGGGAGCCGTGGTGGTTCGGGGCGCCGATAGGGAGCCCCATCAGATCCGCCTCCTCGAGGCTTCCGTGGTGGAGGCCCACGCCCCGGGCCGCTCGGTGGAAACAGTCGCCGTCGACCCGGTGACCGTTGACATGGCTCCACACGGTGAGGTCCTGGTCCCGTTCGACGTCTCGTTCGCCACGCTGGAGCCGGGCTGGTACTCGATGGCCGCCGAGGTGGCGGTCGACGGCAGCGGCCGGGCCCGTGGGCCGGAGTCCGGCAAGCGATTCGTGGTCCCGTGGCCGGATGGCGAGGTGCGCCGGGGCGAGGTCAAGGCGGGCCTGGCCATCACGGTGCCCGGTGGTGCAACGGCCACCATCGAGCGGATCGACTGCCGGACCGATCGAGCCGTGGTCCGGTGGAGCCATGATCCAGGTGACCCGGCCGAGTTCGGCGACCTTCGAGTGATGAGCGGGACCCGGCGCCTGCCGACGCTCGAGTCCTCCCACGACCCGGGGACCGGCTCGCGAACCACCGTGGTGCACCCGGTCCTCAAGAAAGTGCGGAAGCTGGTCTTCGAGGTGGATCACACGGGCCGATCCGGCCGGTCCACCCAACGCGGCAAGGGGTCCGCCTCCCTGGATCTGCCCTGACCGATCCGGGTGTCGGTGCCGACCGGTACCGTCGCCGGCGTGTCGGCCCTCCTGGACGTCCTGTTCCCCGCGAGATGCGCCGCGTGCGGGGGTCCCGGCTGGCCCGTGTGCGGCGAGTGCGCTCGCCGGGTGGGGGTGATCATCCCTCCGTGGTGCCGGCGGTGCGGCCGCCCCACCGAGGAGATGCTGGCCCGGTGCGCGGACTGCCCGCCCGCCGCGGTGGCCGAAGTGCGGTCCCCGTTCCTGTACCGGGGACCGGTGGCTCGCGCCGTGCGAGGGATGAAGTTCTCGGGATGGCACGCGCTGGGGCCCCACCTCGCCGGAGCCATGACGGCGGTATGGGACGGTGCCGCCGATGTGGTCACCTGGGTCCCTCTGTCTCGGCGGCGGATGGCCCGTCGAGGGTTCGACCAGGCCGAGGTGCTGGCCCGGGCCGTGGCTCCGCTCCTGGGGATCCCGGTGCGCGCCCTGCTGACCCGCCACCGCGACGTCCCCGCCCAGGCCCGCCGTGGCGG
>DAITPV010000050.1:0-10647 GCA_036833435.1 Actinomycetota bacterium
ATCGAGATCGCCGTGGCCGGCGGGATGGAGTCGATGTCGAACGCCCCGTACCTCCTGCCCCAGGCGCGGTGGGGGGTCCGGATGGGAAACGCGGAGCTCGTGGACTCCATGGTCTACGACGGGCTGTGGTCCACGTTCACCGACCAGCACATGGGCCACTCTTCCGACGAGGTCAATGCGGAGCTGGGGATCGGCCGCGAAGATCAGGACTCATGGTCGGCGCGGAGCCACCAGCGAGCCGCGGCGGCATGGGACGAAGGAAAGCTCGCCGAGGAGACCGTGCCGGTAGAGGTGCCCCAGCGCAAGGGAGACCCGCTGGTCGTGGACCGCGACGAGGGGATCCGAGCCGACACCTCCGACGAGTCGCTGGGCAAGCTCAAGCCCGCGTTCCTCAAGGACGGAACGATCACCGCCGGCAACGCGTCCCAGATCTCCGACGGTGGCGCCGCGCTCGTGGTGATGAGCCCGGAGCGGGCGGAGGGCCTGGGCCTCGATCCCTTGGCCGAGGTGGTGGCCCATGGGATGAGCGCGGAGCGGTACCCCTACCTTCACACCGTTCCGGCCCTGGCCATGGAGGCCGCCCTGAAGAAGGCCGGGTTGTCGGCCAACGACCTCGGCGTCGTGGAGATCAATGAGGCCTTCGCGGCCGTGGCCATCAACTCCGCCCGGATGCTCGGGATCGACGAGGAGATCGTGAACCCGAACGGCGGTGCCGTGGCCCTGGGTCACCCGATCGGCATGAGCGGAGCTCGGCTGGTACTCACCACCGCGTACGAGATGCGGCGTCGCGGGGTCGAATTCGGCGGGGCTGCCCTGTGCGGCGGCGGGGGACAGGGCGACGCACTGATCATCCGCACCCTGTAGCCGGGTGAGCGGCGAGCCGTTCTCGCTCCCGGAAGAGCTGGAGACGTTCCGCAAGGCGGTCCGGGCGATCTGCGAGGAGCGGGTCGCCCCGCGAGCGGCGGAGATCGACGAAGCCGACGAGTTCCCCCACGACGTGCATCGGACGTTCGTGGACAACGAGCTCATGGCCGTCGGGTACCCCGAGGAGTACGGGGGGACCGGAGCCGACTCCCTGGCCTTCGCGGTCCTGGTCGAGGAGGTCGCTCGCGTCTCCGCGTCCTCGTCTCTGATCCCGCTGGTCTCCCGGCTCGGAGCGATCCCGGTGATGCTGGCCGGCTCCGAAGAACAGAAGCGGGAGCTGTTCGGGGGGATCGCTCGCGGCGACCACCAGATGTCGTACGCCCTGACGGAGCCGGGTGCCGGATCCGATGCCGCCTCGATGCGGACCCGGTACGAAGCGGGGGACGGCGGCTTTCGGTTGTCGGGGACCAAGCGGTTCATCACCAACGCCGGGGTCTCCGGCCGGTACACGGTGTTCGCCACCCGGGACCCGGAGGAGCGCTCCCGAGGCATCTCTGCATTCGTGGTCCACAGCGACGACCCTGGGTTCTCGGTGGGGAAGTCGGAGAAGAAGATGGGGATCAGGGGATCGCCCACCCGCGAGGTGTACCTGGACAACGCCACGGTTCCGGCCGACCGGCTGATCGGCCAGGAGGGCGAAGGGTTCACGTATGCCATGCGAACGTTGGACTACTCGCGCCCGTCCATCGCGGCCCAGGCGCTGGGGATCGCCCAGGGCGCCTTCGAGGCCGCGGCCCGATACGCCACCGAGCGAGAGCAGTTCGGACAGCAGATCGGTGGGTTCCAGGGCATCCAGTTCCTCCTGGCCGACATGGCCATGGACGTCGAGGCCGCCAGACTGTTGGTCTACAAGGCCGCGACGGCCTGTGACGCCCAGGACCCTCGGGTGACGTACTTCGCCTCGATCGCCAAGGCGCGGGCGGGCGACGTGGCCGTGAAGGTGACCACCGACGCCGTGCAGGTGTTCGGCGGATACGGATACATGCGGGAGTACGGGGTGGAGCGGATGATGAGGGATGCCAAGATCACTCAGATCTACGAGGGAACGAACCAGATCCAGCGGCTGGTGATCGCCCGGCAGGTCCTCAAGGTGTTCGGCGGATGACCGGGCACGTCACCCCCAAGTCGCCGTCGGCCTCCGAGGTGACGCTGTCACGCCAGATGGAGATCACCGACGCAAACGTGGCGGGGAACGTGCACGGCGGAACGGTCATGAAGATGGCGGATACCGCCGCCGGGCTCGCAGCGGCCAAGCACTGCGGAGGGTTGGTGGTCACCGCGGCCATGGACGAGATGTCGTTCCTCGAGCCCGTGTACCTCGGCGACGTCCTGACCGTGAAGGCCATGGTCAACGAGGCGTTCTCCTCCTCGATGGAGGTGGGCGTCCGGGTGGAGGCGGAGAACGTGACGTCAGGCCGCCGGGTCCACACCTCTAGCGCCTACCTGGTGTTCGTGGCCCTGGATGAGCACGGGAATCCCCGGTCCGTGCCCCCGGTAGAGGCGGAGACCGAAGAGCAGCGCCGTCGCCAGCGAGAGGCCAAGCTCCGCCGCGAAGCCAGGCTGGCCCGCAAGCGGGCCATCGACGAGGGACGGACGGCGAAGGACGAGGAGTGAAGCGGGCGGCCGCCACGGTCCTCGTGGCGGCCGTGGTCTTTCCGGCGCCGACCGGAGCGGCCACGCCCCGAGAGCGCCTGGCGGACGCGCTCGTCTCCCACGTCCGGCCGTGGGTGTCGTACTACGGAGGCGGACGGATCGACGTCCTCCGGGAGTTCGGGGTGCTCGACATCGACGCCGAGCGTGGGGCCGGCAACTACACCGCCCAGGAGATCGCCTCCCTGAAGTCCGGTGGCTCGATCGTCCTCAGCTACCTCAACGTCGGGGCGGCCGAGACGTTCCGGTCGTACTGGAACAAGGTCCGCCGGTTCCAGATCGAGCCGTACGAAGGCTATCCCGGCGAGTTCTGGATGAAGGTCCACCGGGCATCCTACCGTCGAGTCTTGCTGGAGCGGGTGGCCTCACAGCTGGTGGCCGATGGGGTGGACGGCTTCTACCTCGACAACCTGGACATCGTGCAGGAGCGATTCGCCACGAAGGCCACCCGCCGTGGCGTGATCCGGTTCATCGCATCGCTCCGGGCTCGATATCCCGACCACGTCATCGTGGCCCAGAATGGCCTGGACATCATCCGGGCACCGTCACCGGACGGCGTCCCCGTCTACGAGCTCGTCGACGCGGTCGCCAAGGAGGACGTCTCCTCGACCTTCGGCGGCGGGGAGTACCGCAAGGTGCCGCCGGGCTCCTCGAACCGGCTGCTCGACGAGCTGTCCGGGATCGGCGAGCTCGGCCTCCCGGTGCTGACCCTGGACTACGCGAACAGCGAGGGGCTGGCTCGGTACGCCACCGAACGGTCCCGCGCTCGGGGCTTCTTCCCGTACGTGTGCGTGATCGACCTGGACCGGGTCTGCCGGCCGCCGGGCTGATCAGGACATTTCGGCCTGGATCTTCTCGATGGCCGAGGGATTCTCCAGGCTCGACAGGTCGCCCGGGTCCTCGCCGAGCACCGTGGCCCGGATGGCCCGCCGGAGGATCTTCGCCGACCGGGTCTTAGGGAGCTCGTCGACGAACACGATGCGGTCGGGGGTGAACGCCTTGCCAAGGTGCTTGGCCACCTCGGCCTTCAGCGCGGCGACCAGGGCGTCGTCGGTGGCGGTGCCGGGAATGGTGATCACGAAGCACCAGATCGCCTCGCCCTTGACCTCGTGGGGCACGCCGACGGCGGCCGACTCGGCTACCGCGGGATGCTCGGTGAGCGCCGACTCAACCTCCGCCGGGCCCAGACGCTTGCCCGCGATGTTCATGGTGTCGTCGGATCGCCCATGGAGGAACCAGAAGCCGTCCTCGTCGATCGAGGCCCAGTCGCCGTGGACCCACACGTCCGGCCATCTCGACCAGTACGTCTGGAGGTAGCGCTCGGGGTCGCCCCACACGCCCCGGGTCATGGCCGGCCACGGCTTCGTGCACACCAGCTCCCCGACCTCTCCGCGGGGGACCGGCCGTCCGTCCGGGCCCCACACATCGACGGCCATGCCCAGCGCCGGGCCCCGGAGGGTGGTGGGCTTCAGATCGGTGATGGGGAGTGGCGACAGGAAGCAGGCCCCGACCTCCGTGCCCCCGGAGATGTTGATGATCGGGCACCGCCCGCCGCCGACCTTCTCGAGGAACCACAGGTACGGCTCGGGGTTCCACGGCTCACCCGTGGACGCCAGGACCCGCAGCGAGGACAGGTCGTGCTGCTCAACCCACCGGTCACCGGAGGGGATCAGCGCCCGGATCAGCGTGGGGGAGATGCCCAGGGTGGAGATCCGGTGGCGCTCCACCATGTCCCACACCCGGTCGGGCTCGGGGTGGTTCGGCGCGCCCTCGTACAGGAACACCGTGGCCCCCAGCGCTCCGGCGCCGACGATCTCCCACGCGCCCATGATCCATCCGAGGTCGGTGACCCAGAACAGCGTCTCGTCCTGATGCAGATCGGCTTGGTAGGCGACCTCCTCGGCGATCTTCACCGTGAACCCGCCGTGGACGTGGACCGAGCCCTTGGGGCGGCCCGTCGTCCCGCTGGTGTACGCGATGAAGAGCGGGTGCTCGCTGTCGAGGGCCGGCGTGTCGAACCTTGCGGGTTGACCAGCGGTGAGCTCCTCCCACCGAACGTCGCGAGGCTCCCGGTACGTCGCGGCGTCCTCGCCGAGCCTGGCCCAGGTGACCACCCGCTCGACCGACGGCGCGGCATCGGCCGCCTGGTCGGCGATGGGCTTCATACGGACCTCCTGACCCCGTCGGTAGAACCCGTCGGCGGTCAGGAGAACCTTGGCGCCGGCGTCGTTCAGCCGGGTGGCCACCGCGTCGGCCGCGTAGCCCGAGAAGATCGGAAGGTAGACCGCTCCGAGCTTGGCGCAGGCCAGCGTGGCGGCCACCGTCTCCGGGGCCATCGGCATGAAGATGCCCACCTTGTCGCCGGACCGGACGCCGAGCGAGTGGAGCCCTCCCGCCAGGCGGTCGGCCATCTCCCGAAGCTCCCGGTAGGTGACATGGCGGACCTCACCGGTCTCGCCCTCCCAGGAAACCGCAACGGCGTCGGGGGTTCGCTCAGCCCACGTGTCACAGGTCACGTGAGCCAGGTTGATGGTCCCGCCCACGAACCACTTGGCCCACGGGATGCCGTCCGAAGTGTCCAGGACCCGCTCGTACGGGGTGAAGAACTCGATGCCCAGGTCCTTGACCACGGCATCCCAGAACCACTCGATGTCGCCCTGCGACCGGGCCACCAGCTCGTCGTAGGTCTCGATCCCGTGCGTGCGCATGAGGCGAGTCACGTTGGCCCGCTGCACGTAATCTTCACTCGGGCGCCAGACGATTTCGCTCATGCCCCTATACCCTGAGTTCGCATCATGGCCGACCCCAAGACTACGACCACGGGCGGTTGGCGAACCACGGTCTCCAGGTGGCGCGACGGTGTCGTCCGCCGGTGGCCGCGGTTCCGGTCGCCGGTCCTGATCATCGCCGCTCTGGGAGCCGCGTTCATGTCGACCGCGGCCGTGGCCGGCCTCAACGTGTTCCTGGCCATCGACGAGGGACGCAAGGATCCGATCTCGATCGACGAGCTCGCCGAGGAGTCGGATTTCGGCAACAAGCCCCGGAACGTCTTGCTCGTGGGCTCGGACACCCGGAGGGGACTGTCGGAGGAGGAGCAGGCGGCGTTCGGCTCCCCCGAGACCGTGTCCGGAGAGCGCTCGGACACCCTCATCCTCATGCACATCGATCCGCGCCGGGAGAAGGCGGTGATGATCCACTTTCCCCGGGACCTCCAGGTGGAGATCCCCGGCTACGGCACCGACAAGATCAACGCCGCGTACACGTACGGTGGGCCGGAGCTGGTGGTGCGGACCGTGAAGGAGTTCACCGGCCTGCCGATCCACAACTACATGGAGGTCGATCTGGCCGGGTTCCAGCGGCTGATCGACGTGCTCGGCGGCGTACGGATGTGCGTGGACCGGCCACTGTTCGACGAGCTGGCCGGGCTGTCCATCCCCAGGGCCGGCTGCTACACGTTCGACGGGAAGACGGCGCTGGCGTTCGTCCGGGCCCGGAACATCGAGGGCGACCTGATCCCCGACTTCTCCCGGATCACGCGGCAGCAGCAGTTCATGCGGGCCATGATGAACAAGATCCTGTCGGTGGGCTCGCTGCTCGACCAGGAAGTGATCGAGGAAGCCGCCCGGCAGGTGACCACCGACACCCGGTTGTCGACGGCCGACCTGATCTATCTGGGAGCCCGGCTCCGGGAGCTGGCCGAGCGGGACCCTTCCGGGGCGACCAGCCTGGACTTCCGGGTGGTGCCCGGCTTACCCCAGACCCTGAACGGCGTGTCGTACGTGATCGCCGAGCAGCCGGACGCCAACCGGATGTTCGAGGCCCTGGCCGAGGGGACCAGCCTGGGCTCCATCGGCACGTCGCCGGTGAACACGGCGATCTCCCCGGCGGTTATCAAGGTGCGGGTGCTCAGCGCCGGACTGACGACCACTGAGGCCCAGGGCGCCGAGGCCCTGCTCCGCCGGGCGGGGTTCATCGTGCTGGAGCGGGGGACCACGTCCGCCGAAGAGAGCGTGATCCTGTACGCGCCGGGCAAGCGAGACCGAGCCCAGGTGGTGGGAGGGTACTTCCCCGACTTGCCCCAGGAGGAAGGTTCGGCCAGCATCCTGGGGAACGCGGAGGTCGCCGTGGTGGTGGCTGCGGACTTCGAGGGGACCACCTGATGAAGGCCCTGATCCTGTCCGGCGGCGAAGGAACGCGGCTCCGGCCCATCACCCACACCAGCGCGAAGCAGCTGATCCCGGTGGCCAATAAGCCCATCCTGGTCTACGGCCTGGAGGCCATGCGGGACGCCGGGATCGAGGACGTCGGCATCGTGGTGGGAAGCACGGCCGAGGAAGTCGAAGCTGCGTGCGGGGATGGATCGGCCTGGGGACTGCGGATCACCTACCTGCCCCAGGATGCTCCCCTGGGCCTGGCTCACGCCGTGAAGGTGTCGCGAGATTTCCTGGCCGACGACGACTTCGTGATGTACCTGGGCGACAACCTCCTGCTGGAAGGGCTGGGGCCGTTCGTCAAGGAGTTCGAGCGGCACACCCCGAACGCCCAGATCTTCCTGGCCCGGGTCCCGGAGCCGGAGCGGTTCGGCGTCGCGGTGCTGGAGGGGGATCGGGTCGTTCGGCTGGTGGAGAAACCGAAGGAGCACATCTCCGACCTGGCCCTGGTGGGTGTGTATCTGTTCGACCGCACCGTGCACCAGGCCATCGACAGCATCCAGCCCTCCGGACGCGGAGAGCTGGAGATCACCGACTCCATCCAGGCCATGATCGACGGAGGCCGGAACGTTCGCGCGGAGATGGTCACCGGCTGGTGGAAGGACACCGGGAAGCTCGAGGACCTGCTGGAGGCCAACCGGATGATGCTCTCGGTGATGGAGACCCGCATCGACGGGGAGGTGGACTCGGACTCGCAGATCGACGGACCCGTGGTGGTGGAGAAGGGAGCCAAGGTGTCCAGGTCGGTGATCCGCGGCCCGGCCATCGTGGGCGAGGACTCGCTGGTGGAGGACTCCCTGATCGGACCGTACGCCTCCATCTACTACGGCTGCACCGTCACCGGCAGCGAGCTCGAGGACTCGATCATCATGGAGCGGTGCCGGATCGCGGACGTGCGGGCCCTGGCCGGGTCGCTCCTGGGCAAGGACGTCGAGGTCCGGAGAGGCCGGGCCCGGCCGGCGATGTACCGGGTGATGCTGGGCGACCAGAGCCAGGTCGAGGTCTTCTAGCCGGCCCGTGCGCGTAGCGATCGACGCGCGCCCCGCCGTGTCCGCCGGCATGACCGGCGTGGGTTTCTACACCCGGGAGCTGATCCGCCTGTTGCCGGTGGTCGATCCGCGATCCACCTACGTCCCCTGGTACCTGAACGCCCGCCGCGCCGTCCGCCCGTGGCGGTGGAACCGCCGGTTCTTCCCCCGACGAGCCAACCTCGAGGAGCGGTGGACGCCGATCCCGGCGACGTGGTTCGAGCGCCTGTCGATGAGCGCCGAGCTTCCTCGTCTCGAGTGGCTGCTGCGGTTCGACGTCCTGTTCGCCCCCAACTTCGTTCCCCCTCCCACCCGAAGCCGGCGGCTGGTGGTGACGGTGCACGACCTGGCCTACCGGCGGTTCCCGGAGACCGCTCCGCAGGCCACCAGGAAGTGGCTGGGTCGCCTGGATGGGGCCCTCCGTCAGGCCGCCGAGATCATCGCGGTGTCCGGAGCCACGAAACAGGACCTGATCGAGCTCTCGGACGTCGACCCGGATCGGATCACGGTGATCCATCACGGCGTGGATCACGAGCGATACGTCCCTCCGTCCGCCGAGGAGGTGGCTCGGATCCGCCTGCAGTTCGGTCTCGACGAGCCGTACGTCGTGTTCGTCGGCGGGATCGAGCCTCGCAAGAACCTGCCGGCGCTGGCTCGCGCGTTCGCCGCCTCCGGCGGCGACCTTCGTCTCGTGGTGGCGGGATCGTCGGTACCGTGGAACCCGGAGGGCCGGACCGCGCTGAACCGGGTTCTGGACGGTCTCCCGGCCACCGCGAGGGAGCGGATCGTGTTCACCGGCTACGTCTCCGAACGCGACAAGGTCGGGCTCCTCGGCGGTGCCGAGGCGCTGGTATTCCCGTCGCTGTACGAGGGCTTCGGGTTCCCGGTGGTGGAGGCCATGGCCTGCGGGACGCCGGTGCTGACCTCGAACGTGTCGTCCCTCCCGGAGATCGCCGGTGACGCGGCCCTCCTGGTGGACCCTCGAGACGAGCGAGCCATCGCCGAGGGGATCCGCCGAGTGGTGGAGGATCGCGACCTCGCTTCGAGTCTCCGGGAACGAGGACTGGCCAGGGCCCGGGAATTCCGGTGGGAGAAGACCGCCGATCGAACTGCACAGGTTCTTCACCGTGCCGCCCGGCGCTGACGGGATTTAGCTCTGAATGCCCTGGTAGACTGCGTGCCACCGCAGGATTCGACCCCCCGGGAGCTCCCATGACAGACGAGATCGACGGCGTGTGGGCCACGTACATTTGGGACATCGTCTTCACGTGAACGTCCTGGTGACCGGCGGAGCCGGGTTCATCGGCTCCCATTTCGTCGACGTGCTACTGGAGGAGCCCGGGACCGGCGTCACGGTCCTGGATCGCCTGTCCACTGGAGGGAGCCGGGCGAACCTCGAAGCCCACGACGACGATCCCCGGTTCCGATTCGTGCAGGCGGACGTGCAGGACCCCATCACCACCACGGATCTGGTGGGCGCAGCCGATACCGTGATCCACGCGGCGGCGGAGTCACACGTGGACCGGAGCATCGACGAGCCGGGAGGGTTCCTGGCCTCGAACGTGATGGGCACCCACACCGTCCTGGAGGCCTGCCGTTCGACGGGGACGAGGCTGCTGATGATCTCCACCGACGAGGTGTACGGACCCGGCGACCCCGACGGGGGGCTGTTCGACGAGGACCATACGCTGGCTCCCCGGAGCCCCTACGCGGCGAGCAAGGCGGCCGCGGACCTCCTCTGCCAGGCCTACGTGACCACCTACGGGGCCGACGTCACCGTCGTCCGGGGAACGAACGCGTACGGCCCTCGGCAGATCGAACGAGTGATCCCCACGTACGCCATCGCCGCGCTCGAGGGCCGGGAGCTGCCGGTGTACGGAGAGGGACGGCAGCGCCGGGAGTTCCTCCACGTCCGGGACTGGGTCCGGGCCGCGCTTCGAGTCTTGGAGCAGGGCCGGCCCGGCGTCGTCTACAACATCGGTCAGGGACACGAGCTGGAGAACCTGGACCTCGCCCGGAGGATCTGCGCTCTGGTGGGGGCGCCGGAGTCGCTCATCACGTTCGTCGCCGATCGCCCGGGTCACGACTTCCGGTACGGCGTGGCCGCCGACCGGGTCTCCGCTCTCGGATGGAGCGCAGAGATCTCCTTCGACGAGGGGCTGGCCGGCACGGTGGAGTGGTACCGGGACCGTCTCGACTGGCTGCGCCGGGCCCATGAGGTGCCCATCGTCACGGCACCCAGGAAGGGGTCCGCGTGAAGCTGGCGGTCACCGGGGCCGGCGGAGGACTCGGCAAGGCGTTCCTCACGTTGCTCGGAGAAGGGCACGAGGTTCACGCGTTCAACCATGGCCAGCTGGACGTGGCCGACCACGAGGCGGTCCAGGCGGCCGTCGTGCCGCTGGAGCCGGACGTGGTGTTCCACTTCGCCGCGATGACCTCCGTTGATGGGTGCGAGCGGGAGCCCGACCGCGCCGTGGCCACCAACGTGGCGGGGACGTTCAACGTGGCGGTGGCCGCCCGGAGGACCGGTGCGCTCATGGTCGCGCTGTCGACGGACTACGTGTTCGATGGCGAGAAGGGTGAGCCGTACGACGAGCGCGACGAGCCCCGGCCGCTGGCCTCCGTCTACGCGTGGACCAAGCTGGCCGGGGAACGGGCCGCCAAGTCGGTGGGATCCGACCTCCTGATCGTTCGCACCGCCTGGGTGTTCGGGGCGGGGAACGACTTCGTGTCCCAGGCGGTCCGCCGGCTGGCCGCCGGGGAGGACGTGGGGGCGATCGTCGACCAGTCGGGAACCCCCACGCACGTGGCCGAGCTGGCCGAGCGGCTCCTGC
>DAITPV010000051.1:0-10553 GCA_036833435.1 Actinomycetota bacterium
ACACCCCTGGAGGTCCGGTGGTACTGCCCGACATGCGGCCGGACCGCGGAGGAGGAGGCCGGGTTCAGCGAGCCCGGCGACCTCCGGTACATCTAGTCGAGCTCGGGGAGCTCCAGCGGGTCGGGCCGGGGGGTGCAGGCCCCGCAGTACGCGGCGTCCTCCACGATCAGCGCCTTGGTGACGTCCTTGGTCTTGAACAGCTCCAGGATGTAGGGGTGGGCCTGGATGTGGTCCTCGCAGATGCCCCGGCCGCAGAACCGGCAGGAGGCCACGGCGGTCCGTTTGCAGTGCCAGCAGTCCATCGCGCCTGAAGCCTAGTGGAGTCCGCTCCGTCCGACCGCGGCTTGGGGATTGAGGGTCCCGGTTCGGAAGGCCTCTCCCACCAGCCGGTCGAACCCGTCGCGCTCAAGCCGGTAGGCCCGGACCGGGGTGAGCGTCCTGACCGTGGCGGTTCGAGGCACGTCCATGAGCAGGGCGATCTCCCCGAAGTATGAGCCGGGTCCCAGGGTGCTCACCCGGTTCCCGTCCTGGAGCACCTCCACTTGCCCCGACCAGATCGCGTAGAAGTCGTCGCCCACGTCGCCTTGCTCGATCACCGTCTCCCCGGGGGCCAGGTTCACCCACTCGCCCTTCTGCAGCAGCTCGGTGAGCTGAGCCGGCTCGAGATGCTGGAAGCACCGCAGGGAACGCAGCTCGGCGGCGGCCTCCAGGGTCGGAGCGAACTCGGGAACCTCGGCCATGTCCGCGAGGAGCTGGTCGAACGTCCCCTTCTCGATCTCGAACAGCTCCGAGGGCTCCACGGCCCGTACGGTCGCCGCGCGCGGCTGGGCCTCCAGGAGTCCCAGCTCTCCGAAGGATTCGCCACGGCCCAGGGTTCGAAGGATGCGCTCGCCGCCGGTCTCCGGGTCCTCCTCGATGGCCTGGAGGGTGCCCCGGCGGGTCACGTAGAACGCTTCCGCCCGGTCGCCCTGGCGGACCACGGCCTGGCCCGGGGAGAACGTGCGAAGCCTGACCCGGCCGGCCAGGTCGTTGAGGACGTCCACGGGGACGTCGTCGAACATCGGCAGGGCATCGATGAGCTCCGCGGCTTCCACCCGCCAGCTCTGCTCGAACCGGAACCGGACCTGTTGCCAGAACGCCTTGACGTGCCGGTACAGGGTTCTGATCAGCTCGGTCAGTCCACGGACCAGGGGCCCTGCCACCAAGAGGGCCAGGACAAGGAGCAGGGTTCGGCTCAGCGCTCCGCCGTCCCACATCTGCAGGATCAGGTTGCCGAAGATCTCCCGCCAGAAGAAGAAGCTGGCGTACAGGGTGAAGATGGCGAACGCGATCCCGATGATCCCGTACAGGGCCAGTCCCACCTGCTGCTTGGTGAAGCCCTCTCGGGCTCGAAGCTTCTGCCACATCTCGGAGCGGATGAACGCCAGGGAACGGGGGCGGAGGTCCGGGACGTGGATGAGGTCGGCCAGGGCGTAGTAGCCGTCCAGCTCCAGCAGGGGGACCAGGTTCATGAACAGGATGAAGTAGTTCAGGACCGCGAACTTGTACAGGGTGGAGGAGATCGCGGCGTCCGGGTTGACCCACGCGAGAATGGAGGCCACGCCGGCCAGGACCAGCTCCGCGAACGGCCCCGCCAGCGCCTGGACGGCCCGCTGTCGCGGCTCGAGCATCAGCACGTCCGACGACTCGATGAACCACGCCGGGGAGCCGTAATAGATCATGAACCCCGCGCTCTTGATCTTCCGGCCGTAGTGGATGACCCCCATGGCGTGCCCGGACTCGTGGGTGAAGATCAGGAAGTAGTTCAACGTGCCGAGGATCACGAACTCCAGGGCCAGCGAGTCTCCCGAGAGGCTGATTGACCCCGACCGGACCACGGAGACGAACGCGATCATCCCGATAATCCCCACGATGACCCCGGCCACGACCACCGGCAGCTTGAAGAAGAACCGGAGGCCGTGGTCGTAGAACCACCGGAAGAATCCGTCGGCATTGTGCCACTCGATCGAGAGCGTCTTGGAGAACTCCTTGAACTTGCCCCGGAACCGGGATGGCTCCTGGGCCTTTCGGATCGCTTCGTACGTGTCCATGAACGGCGGAACGAGGAACCCGCCCTCTCGGAGCTGGGTGACCAGGTCGGCGACGCCATCGAGCTCGAGGCCCCCCGATTCTCGGAACCGCTCCAGCACGATCTCCTTGAGTGTCCGGGTCCCGTCCATCAGCCGCACGGTCTCGAGCTCCGCGGGCTCGAGCCGGTAGTGCACCAGATCCCGGGGGTTCGCGATCATCGCGTAGCTGTTGCCCCACCGGAGCTCGAACTCCTTGATCTCGACGTCGTCGGCGAGCTTGGGCTTGAACCGGCCGGGGTCGTACGTGGACTCGACGTGATCCCACACGCCCCGGATCTGGCCGTCCTCTGGCGGTTGGGATCGGGGCACCTCGGCGAGCCGCCCCCACAGTCCTCCCTGGGCTGAGGTCAGTCGCCGCCTCCGCGGGTTCGGGCGTTCCGCTCGTCCTGGATCCGCCGGGCCACGGTGCCGTAGACGGAGGGTGCCGGCTTCCCTCTGTGGCCGGTGAACCGGGATCCCAGGAACCCACCGGCCACCAGGGCGGCGATCACCGCCAAGATCACGGTCACCACCGACAGTCCGCCCTCCTCTTCCGGAACCGAAGCCTGGACGCTCTTGACGGCCTCGTCCCCAAGGTTGTCCTCGGCGGTGAACCGGAACCTGGTGCCCTCGGGGAGGGGCTCCAGCACATCCGCGCCGATCGAGACCGTCAGCTCATCGCCTCCGGTGGTGGCCTGCACGTCAAGGGCGCTGACCCGAAAGAACCGGCCGGTGACCTGGTCTCCGGTCCCGATCACGGCCTTGGCCTCGCCCACGGTGATGGCCCCGTCGGCGGCGTCATAGGCGATCTCCTCCAGGGTGGCTCCTCGGAGGTCGGCCTCGATGAGCACGTGCTGGACGGCGGCGAACCCCGCCGGATGGGTGGTGGTGACCCGAAACGTGACCCGTCCACCTCGTGTGAGCTCCCCGGTCACCGACGGCCTGACGGTCATCTCCTCCGGCTGCTCCTGGGCCGAGAGTGGGGCGGCGAGGGCCAGGACCGTAACCATCCCGACCAGGGCGGCACGGACCAACGACTTAGTGTCCATCCAGGCGGCATCCTGGCCGACTCCGGGGGTCCTGGCAAGGGTGACGGCCGTCACCGTCCCGGTTTGTCGGATATCACACCCCGAGGGTGTCCCGCGTTACAGACCATGAACCCCGGCGGACCTAGGGTCGGGGGGACAAGGAGGGAGCGATGTACGACCGAGCGATGGTGCAGGAGCGGATCGGGGACCTGGTCAGAGATGCCGACGCCTACCGGAACTCAAAGAGCACGCGCCGAGCGAGGGCGGGACACCGGCGGGACACCATGACCAGGGTGAAGTCGGCGATCGTGTCGATCGTCCTTTGGCCGGTCCGGCACTGAGGGCCTGACTGGCCCGGAGGTTCAGCTCCCGAGCCGGACGGACTTCTGCCGGTACATCGCTCGGTCGGCCTCCTCGAGGAGCTCGTCGATCGTCTGGGGAGCCCGGGGGTCGAACTGCGCGGAGCCGATCGATAGGGCGAGGCGGAAGGGAAGGTCGCCCCGCTCGTTCCGCTCCTCGATGGCTCGCTCGAGCCGATCGAGCACGGAGTGAGGCTCCTCCGAGGACGTCACCAGGACCGCACTGAACTCGTCCCCGCCTAACCTGGCGGCCAGGTCCGACTTCCGCAGCGTTCGAAGGAGCACCTTGGCGGTCTCCACCAGCGCTCGGTCGCCTTCCGCGTGACCGTGCACGTCGTTGATGCGCTTCATCCCGTCCAGGTCCATGAACAGGACGCATCCCCGGAGGCCCATCCGGGCGGCCACCTGGAGCTGGTGTTCCGCCAGGGCCACGAACCCGCGGCGGTTGTACAGGCGGGTGAGCTCATCCCGCAACGCCTGCTGCCTGAGCTCGGCCTGCACCTCCTGGAGCTCGGCGTAGGTCCGTTCGAGCGCCCGCCCCCGAGCCCCCAGCTCGTCGTGGACCTCCTGGAGCGCCAGCCCCAGCCTGCCGACCTCATCCTCGCCGGTGGGAGGAGCTTCCAGCGGCTGATGGGAGCCGAGCCGCTGGGCGTTGGTCTCCAGGAGCTGGACGCGCCGGACCACGCTTGACGTGAACAGGAGGATCGCTCCCAGGCCGCCCAAGAGCCCAAGCGGGAGGGTTACCGCGACGATGATCCGTGACACCCGACCCGCGTCGTCGGCACGCCGGGTTGCCTCGGCCACTTCCTCGTCCTCCAGCGCGATCATCGTTTCGAGCACCCCCCGGAGGGCGTCGCTGGTGTCCTCGCCTCTCAGGAGGAGATAGTTGCGGAGATCTTCTCGGGGTTCGCCCGCGAATTGTCCGAGCAGCCCGAGCAGCCGGTCGGTGAGGTCCTGCACCTGGAGGAGCCGCCCGTCGTGCTCGGGATCGTCCTCGAGTGCCCGGGCGAGCCGGCTGAGGTCCAGCCGAAGCTCCTCGGACGCCGCCTCGTAGGGGTTGAACGGCGCGTCCTCGGTGAGCAGGAAGCCTCGGACGTCGGCCTCGGCATCCATGACGGTGATCACCATCTCGCGGGCCGCTGCGCGAGCCTCCACCGCGTCCTCCTGCGCGGCCGCCGCTTCCCCGGCCATCCGCACGGCCCCGAAGAACGCGGCGGTGGCCACGGTCAATGCGACCACGGGGATGGCCACCACTACGATGCCCTTCCATCGCAGCGGGAGGTTGGCCCACCGGGCGAACAGGGCAGCGCGCAGGCGTGAAGAAGGCATATCGATTCGGATATCGGACGTTCGGGGGACGAGATTGAGCGGCTACAGGAGCGGGAGGTAGCGCTCGAGCTCGTACGGAGTGACGTATGCCTTGTATGCGTCCCACTCCTGCCGCTTGTTCCGGACCAGCTCCTCGAAGACGTGGGAGCCCAGGGTCTCTTGGAGCAGCTCGGAGCTCTCGGCGACCTGGATGGCCTCGAAGAGGTCCTCGGGCAGGGCCTCGATGCCGGCCTCGTGGCGCTCGAGCTCGGTCATCTCGTAGATGTTGTTCGACGCCTCCGGCGGGAGCTCGTACTCCTGTTCCACGCCTCGGAGGCCCGCGGCCAGCATGCACGCGAAGGCGAGGTAGGGGTTGCAGGCGGGATCGGGGGAGCGGAGCTCGATCCGAGCGGCCTGTTCCTTCCCAGGCTTGTACATCGGGACGCGGACCAGCGCCGAACGATTGCGCCGCGCCCAACAGACGTACACCGGAGCTTCGTAGCCCGGCACGAGCCGCTTGTACGAGTTCACCCACTGGTTCAGCACCAGGGTGATCTCCCGGGCGTGCCGAAGGATCCCGGCGATGTAACCCCGTCCCACCTTGGAGAGGTGGTACTCGTCGGTGGCGTCGAAGAAGGCGTTGCGGTCGCCCTCGAACAGCGACTGGTGAGTGTGCATCCCGTTCCCGTTCACCCCGAACACCGGCTTGGGCATGAACGTCGCGTAGATGCCGAACTCTTGGGCCACCTCCTTCACCGTGAGGCGGTACGTCATGACGTTGTCGGCCATCGTCAGGGCGTCCGTGTACCGGAGGTCGATCTCGTGCTGGGAAGGAGCCACCTCGTGGTGGACGTACTCGACCGGGATCCCCATCGTCTCGAGGTAGTCCACCGTTCGCTTCCGGTACCCGGTGGCCACGTCGAGCGGGGTGAGGTCGAAGTACCCGCCTCGATCGAGGAACTCCGTGTCCTGGTCGTCCTTGAAGTAGAAGTACTCGAGCTCCGGCCCCACGTAGAAGGTGAAGCCCAGGTCGGCGGCTCGCTGGAGCTGGCGACGGAGCACCAGCCGGGGGTCCCCGGGAAACGGGGTGCCGTCCGGGTTAAGCACGTCGCAGAACATCCGGGCTACGTGCTCCTCGGATCGCCACGGGATGATCTGGAACGTCGAAGGATCGGGGCGGGCCACCATGTCGGACTCCTGGATCCGGGCGAACCCTTCGATCGAGGAGCCGTCGAACCCCATCCCCTCGAGGAACGCTGTCTCCAGCTCCTGGGGAGTGATGGCGAACGACTTGAGGAACCCGAGAACGTCGGTGAACCACAGCCGGATGAACCGGATGCCGCGCTCTTCCACCGTGCGCAGGACGAACTCGGCCTCAGCGTCGAGTCCCATTGCACCCGAGCGTAGCGGACGCTCGGCCGGCCTCGGTTACGCGCCGGTTAAATGTGGGTCAGGGCCCCGGCTCTCCCAGCTGGTTGAAGAACGTGATGGCCACGTCCACGGCGGTGGCCGGGGCTCCCGCATACAGGTGGACCTCCACCCGGTAGTGCCCTGGTTCCAGCCCTTCAGCGGTCAAGGTCTCCTGGGCCGGATCGAAGTTTCCCCCGCCCTGGAACGATGCGTCGGCCCACGAGCCATCCGCTGCCTGTTCCTGGAGGTACAGGTCGACGTCCGCGGGCGTTCCGGGCTCCGCCAGAACCTCGAGGGAGGCGTTGTCGAACCCCTCCTCGACGTCGAACTCGAGGTACGCGCTCCCCGGTCCGCCACGCTGCCCCCCGCCGGGGGAGGTCGGCGTCACGGTCCCGGTGATTGTGGGCTGAGCCGGTCCGGCCACGACCTTCGTCTCGTGCAGCGGGACGTCCTCATGCAGGCCCACGTTGCCGATCTTCGGAAGCCCGTACGTGGTCTTGTCATCGCCGGTGAAGACGGTGATGTTCTGGTCCGAGGATCCAAACGTGGCGTGATGCGGGGTCCGGGTGCTGATCTCCAGCGCGAGGCGCTGTCCCTTGGGCACCCAGTGGGCCATCGTGAAGCACTGCAGCGGCAGGGCCATCTCCTCACCCGGGACCACGGGAGCCACCTGCTGGACACCGAACCGAAGCTGGGGCTGGATCGCGCAGAAGTTCATCGGCTCGCGCGCGACGATCTCGTTGCCCTCCTCGTCCACGCCGGTGACCGTCTCCCGGTACAGCGTGGCGGTCAGGTGGGTGATCTGGCCGGTGGACAGGGAGGCATTCAGCTGCAGGCGGGGGATCCCCACGAACAGCTGGTCCCCGGCCAGGGGCTCAGAGGCGAATCGGAGGGTGCCCTGACCGACCGACGCCAGGACCGCCTGGGCCGTGGTGCCGAAGGTGGCGCTTCCATCCCCTTCCGGTGGGATGAACGAGAGGGACCCATCGGTGGCATCCGGGTACAGGCCGACGCGGTTGGCCTGATCCCACGCCTTCGCCGTGTACACGGGGCCGTCCACGGCCTCCGGGTCGACCACGGCGGTCACGTCGATGGGCGTCCGTCCGTTCAGGAAGACCTCGACCGGCGGCCCGGTGGGCACTTCCCGCTGCATGAGGTGCTTGTCGAACCATGCGTGGATGGCGTACTTCATCTGATCGAACCGGCAGGTGGGGTGGAGGACCCGGGCTCCGGCGACATTGCCACACCGGCCGTTCGTGGAGCCGTGGTCCCACTGTCCCAGCCACACCTTGTCGCCGGGTCGGGCGATCCGGTTGGCGAAGAACCACTCGGCGGCGGGGATCCGGGCGGCGTTGTCGTTGACGCCGTGGATGATGAACACCGGGATCTCTGCCTCTGCGGCTCCCTCGCTCCAGTCGCGCTGGGCGTGCCACAGCTGGTACTGCCCGGTGACCTGTCCGGTGCCCGCGGTCACCGCGGAGTTCTGGAGCCCGCACCCGAACTGCGGATTGGGGGAGTGGCCGCTGTTGTCACCGAACGGCGCCCCGGTGGCCGGGTCGCTGCCCGCCTCCGACGGGAGGTCACGGTCGATGGCCAGGGCCTCGTACGCGTACATGGGTCCGGCCCACTGCAGGTTGTAAGGAACGCCCATCTGGAACTGGTGGTCGTACATGGAGGCCAGGCCGGCGCTGGGGACGATGGTCACCAGTCCGTCGGGTGCCTGCGAAGCCGCCACGCTCGGCGTGGAGCCGACGTAGGAGTGGCCGGTCATCCCCACTCGGCCATTGGACCAGGGCTGGGCGGCGAGCCACTCGATGACCGTCTTCAAGTCACGGGCGTCCTTCTGGCCCAGGTGGTCGAGGCAGCCGGTCGACCGGCCGGTGCCCCGGAGGTCGAACATGGCCACGGCGTAGCCGCGAGGAGCGAAGTAGCCGGTGAGACCGATCTTGTTCCTCTCCGCGTCCTCGGGGTCGGGGAACATCCTGGTCCCCTCCCGGTCGGCGATGGTGCCGTGATAGGGGCTGGCCTCCAGAATCACCGGGCGCCGGGCCTGCCCGTACGCGGCCGGGTCGGGCCGGGTCACCTCGACGTACAGGTCCTCACCGTCGAACGCCTCCAGGATGAACACCTCTTCGATCGTCTGGGGGAACCGCGGCTTCGACAGGCGCTTGGCCAGCCCGATGTAGTTGGTCGGCCTGGGGCCCCTGGGAGCGGCGATGGCCGACTGTCCTGCTGTGGCCACCAGAAGTCCCGAAAGGACGAGCACGGGAAGGATTCGCCGAGCAAGGGTCCGCATTGAAGGGTCCTCCTCTATGAGAACAGTGGGATCTGAGGACTGAGTTCGACGCGGAGGGGCGTCCTTCCTGCTCGGGCGGCACACTTGCGGCGCTACGATTGCCGCAATGGACGCTCCCGCGCGGCGGGTTCTGGCGGAGGCCGAGGAGCTCGGTGTCCGGTTCGTCCGGCTGTGGTTCCCCGACGTCCTGGGGTTCCTGAAGTCGTTCGCCATCCCGTCCGGGGAGCTGGAGAAGGCGCTGCGCGAGGGGATCGGGTTCGACGGGTCGGCGATCGAGGGATTCGCCCGGGCCGAGGAGGACGACATGCTGGCCAGGCCCGACCCGGCCACCTTCCGGATCCTTCCATGGCCCGAGGACGAACCGGTGGCCCGGCTCCTGTGCGACGTCACCCACCCCGACGGCGCGCCGTTCGAAGGCGACCCTCGGAACGTCCTTCGACGGGCGCTCCGACGAGCCGCGGAGATGGGATATGGGGTGACCGCGGCGCCGGAGATCGAGTACTTCGTTTCGTCTTCATCGGAGCGGTTCCAGCCGCTCGATCGGGGGAGCTACTTCGACCTCACCACGGCCGAGGTGACCGACGACCTGCGGAACCGAACGGTCTCCGCGTTGGACCGCCTGGGCATCGGCGTTCACATGCTCCACCACGAGGACGCCCCCAGTCAGCACGAGATCGACCTCTCGCCGGGAGAGGCGATGGAGATCGCCGACGCGATCATGGCGGTGCGTCTGGTCGTCAAGGAGGTGGCCCAGGAGCTCGGCCTCCACGCCACGTTCATGCCGAAGCCCGCTCCGGGCATCCAGGGGTCGGGGATGCACACGCACCTCACGCTCCGGGAGGGGGAGCGCAACGCGTTCCATGATCCGACGGACGAGACGGGACTCTCCAAGGTGGGCCGGTCGTTCATCGCCGGGATCCTGGAGCACGCGCCGGCCATCACTGCGGTCACCAATCAGTGGGTGAACTCGTACAAGCGCCTGGTTCCCGGGTACGAGGCCCCGGTGAACGTGTGCTGGGCCCGCCGGAACCGCTCGGCGCTCGTGCGGGTACCGGGCGACCGCCCCGACGACGAGCGGTCGTGCCGCATCGAGATCCGCTCACCGGATCCAGCGTGCAACCCGTACCTGGCGTTCGCCGTGTTGGTGTCGGCGGGGCTCGACGGCGTTGCTCGTGACCTCGAGCCTCCGCCCGAAGCTACCGACGACCTTCAGGCGATGTCGGAGGAGGAGCGGAGGGCCGCCGGCATCGCCTCCTTGCCGGACAACCTGCACGACGCGGTCCGTCTCCTGGAACGCTCGGAGCTGGCGGCCGAGACGCTCGGCGAACACGTCTTCGAGTGGTTCATCCGAAACAAGCGCGAGGAATGGGCGGCATATCGCTCGGACGTGTCGCCCTGGGAGATCGAGCGCTCCTTCCCGCTGTTGTGACCACACCCCGGGCGCTGGGCCGGGCCCTGGCGGCCGCCCCGGATCCGGAGCTCGCTCGGGTGGCCTTGTCCAGGGTGGGGGAGGATCCCGGGGCCCGGGAGCTGCTCGCCCAGCCCGAGGTGATCGAGCTCGCCGCACCGCTCCTCGGCTTCTCCACGGCGGTCACCGACTTCCTGGTGGCTCATCCCGAGGAGTCCGCGCTGTTCACCGACGTCCGTCCCCGAAGCCGCGACGACCTCCTCGAGGAAGCCCGGGCCGATGCGGATCGCCACGGGGCGGATGCCGGCGTGCGCCGCTTCCGACGACGGGCCCTGTACCGCGTCGCCGCCCGTGACCTCGGAGGGGCCCCGCTGGACGACGTGGTCGGCGAGGTTAGCCGGATCGCCGAGACGTGTCTGGAGGTCGCCGCTGCCGGGGAGGGGCTGGCGGTCATCGGCCTCGGCAAGCTGGGTGGCGGCGAGCTCAACTACGCCAGCGACGTCGACGTGGTGTTCGTCCATCGAGACGCCGGGGCCGGGGCCCAGGATCGCGGCGGCCGCGCGGCCGCCAGGGTGATCTCGCTGCTGTCGGAGCCCACCGCGGACGGCGTGGCTCTTCGCGTCGACGCCTCCCTCC
>DAITPV010000052.1:0-10536 GCA_036833435.1 Actinomycetota bacterium
AGGCCGCGGGTCTCGTCGTTCTCCGCGCTGGAGGCGGCGGCGGTCTGCTTCCGCCCCGTGTACGAGATCGGCGAGCGGTCCGAGCGGGCCCTGAGCATCACGCTCCGGGACGCGGAGGGCCGGCGTCCCGACATCGTGCTTCGGCATCGTCAGTTCCGGCGCATGTTCTTCCGGGCCAACTACCTGGTGGTGGAGTCGGATGTCCCGGGCTCGGGGCCCACGAAGAACGGGCAGCTGTCGTTCCGGTTCCGGGGACCGCTGGCCCGCCAGCGAGCCACGCTCAGATGGAAGGACGAAGTCGAGGATGGAGCGCCGTGGATCGCCCGGCTCCAGGAGCCCCTGCTGGCGGCGCTGAGGGACGTCGAGGCGGTGGAGGGATTCCGGGTCCTGTGGAAGGCCAGGTCCCGAACCTGGCACCTGGAGCTCGAGACGATGTCCGGGTCGATGGTGGGCGGCTTCATGACGGCCTTGCCGATCGCCGTCCCGCTCGATGCCGCAGAGGTGAGAGGGATCGTCGGGCTCGTGGACGCCCTGGCCGCCACCGCCGGCTGATCAGGCGGATCTGGCGCGGCCAACCAACACGCGAAGCGCGCTGATCATCAGCACCGCCATCAAGGTGGGAATGGTGATCCCCCAGCGAGGCAGCGCCGCCGCCCACGCCGCTCCCCCGGCCGCGGCTACGGTTGCGGTCATGATGGTCATCCGGGCGCCGATCACGAACCGAGCGATCAACACTGCACCGAGGATGGCCAGCAACGGTGTGAAGTCCGCGGGTCCGGCGTGCGCCCATCGGGTCGACACGCCCAGAGCAAGCGGGGCAACCATCGCGATCATGCTAGCCCCGTTCGTCCGTTTCCGTCCCGTGGCCGCCGGGTCCCGTCGGGACTACTCCGGCGTCACATAGGCCGCGGTGATCCCCCCGTCCACCACCAAGGCCGCGCCGGTCATCAACGAGGAGTCATCTGAGGCCAGCCACAGCGCCGCCCGGGCGATCTCCTCGGCCTGCCCGAACCGCCCCATGGGGATGTGCACCAGGCGCCGGGCCCGCCGCTCCGGGTCAGCAAGCAGCTCGGAGAGGAGCGGCGTCTCGATGGGCCCGGGGCAGATGGCGTTGACCCGGATCCCCTGCCGGGCGTACTCCACCGCGGTCTCCCGGGTCATCGACAGGACCCCGCCCTTGCTGGCGGTGTAGGCGATCTGCGCCGTGGCGGCACCCATGATGGCAACGAACGAGGCCACGTTGATGATCGATCCCCCACCGGAGGCGAGCATCGCGGGGATCCCGTGCTTGCACCCCAGCCACACGCCCTTGAGGTTGATGGACATGACCCGGTCCCAAACCTCCTCCGTGGTCTCCACGGTCCCGCCGTCGTCCGGCAGGAACACGCCGGCGTTGTTGTAGAGCACGTGCAGTCCGCCGAATTCGTCAACGGCGGCGCGAACCATGGCCTCGGCGTCGTCCGACCGGCTGACGTCGGCCCTGACGAAGCGGGCCTCCCCACCGGCGGACCGGATCTCCTCCCTCACCGCGTTCCCGGCATCCTCTGCGACGTCGGAGACCACCACCCGGGCGCCCTCGGACGCGAACAGCAGCGCGGCTTCCTTCCCCATCCCGCCGGCCGCCCCGGTAATCAGGGCCACCTTCCCGTCGAGCCGTCCCACAGGTTCCTCCTCAGGCCGGGAAATCGGAGATGGCCGCGTCGATGGACTCCAGCGCATCGCGGATGTTCTCCACCGAGTTGGCATACGAGAAGCGGACGTACCCCTCGCCTTCGCTTCCGAACGCGGTGCCGGACACGCAGGCCACCCCGGCCGTCTCCAGCAGGTACTCCGCCACCACCGACGATCGTCCCAGAGCCTTGACGTTGGGGAACACGTAGAACGCGCCCTGGGGCGCCTCGCAGGTCATCCCCTCCATCTGCTCCAACCCCTCGACGATGACGTCGCGCCGGTGACGGAACTCGGCCACCATCTCCTCCACCGGCTCGAAGGGCCCTGTCAACGCGGCCACGGCGGCGTGCTGGACGAAGGACGCGGTGCACGACACCGAGTTGATGATCAGGCGAGTCACCGGCTCGACCAGCTGCTCCGGCAGCGCGGCGAACCCCAGGCGCCATCCCGTCATGGCGAACGACTTCGAGCACCCGTCAAGCAGGATGATCCGGTCGGCCATCCCGTCCACCTGGGCGATGCTGGAATGCGGTCCGTCGTACCGGATGGCCCAGTACACCTCGTCGGACAGGACGTGGATGTCCCTGCCGGCCACCGCCTCCGCGATCCGCTCCAGGCCGGCGCGATCCAGGGCGCTGCCGCACGGATTGTGGGGTGAGTTGAGGATGATCAACCGGGTCCGGTCGGTGATCAGCGACGCCAGCTCATCCGGATCGACGGCGAAGCCACGATCCTCCCTGAGCGGCAGGGGGACCGGCGTGGCCCCGGCGAACGCGGCGATCGACTCGTACATGGGGAACCCGGGGTTCGGGTAGATGACCTCGTCGCCCTCGTCGCACAGGGCCATGATCGTGAAGAACAGGACCGGCTTCGCTCCGGGCACGGCCACGATCCGGGAAGGGGGATAGTCGAGTCCCCTGGTCCTGCTGAAGAACCCCGCAACGGCCTCTCGGAGCTCGGGGATGCCGGGCGGCGGTGTGTAGTTGGTGTGTCCATCCCTGAGGGCCCGCGAGGCGGCCTCGCTGATGTGCTCCGGGGTGTCGAAGTCCGGCTCGCCCACCTCGAGGTGGACGATCTTCCGGCCGCCGGCTTCCAGCTCCCGGGCCCTGGTGAGGACCTCGAAGGCCGACTCGGTCCCCAGCCGGTCCATCCTTGCGGCCAGCTTCACGGCTCCTCCTCGAGAGGTCACGGGGGGCGGTCGCACTATGATGCCAGACGCCATGGCCGAGCAGCTGCTGATCGGCGGGCGCCGGACGCCGGGCCGAGAGGATCGCACCTTCACGGTGCACGAGCCGGCCACCGGCGCGCCCCTGGCCGAGGTGGCCGAGGCCGGTCCTCCGGACGTGGACGACGCACTGACCGCGGCATCCCGGGCCTTCGACGAAGGGTCCTGGCCGCGAGCGACGGCCACCGAACGGGGACGGGTGCTCCTCCGCGCGTCGAGCCTGGTACGAGACCGGCTGGAAGAGCTCGCCGTGGTGGAGGCCCGCAACGGCGGGAAGCCGATCGGCGCGGCCCGAGGAGAGATCGGGCTGGTGGCCACGGTCCTGGAGTACTGGGGCGGGGCCGCCAACAAGATCTTCGGCGAGACGATCCCGGTCCAGGACCCCGGGCTCGACGTCTCGCTGCGCGAGCCCGTGGGGGTCTGTGCGCTCATCACGCCGTGGAACTTCCCCGCGGTGATCGCCACCTGGAAGCTGGCTCCCGCGCTGGCGTGCGGCAACACGGTGGTGGTCAAGCCGGCGACCTACACGCCGCTGTCCACCGTCCTCCTGGGGGAGATCCTGGTCGAGGCCGGGGTGCCGCCGGAGGCGATCTCGGTGATCCCCGGCCCGGGGTCCACCACCGGGACTGCGCTGGTCACCGACCGCCGGGTGGCCAAGGTGGGGTTCACCGGGTCCACCGAGGTGGGGTCCCAGATCATGGCCCAGTGCGCCGCGAACATCACCAGGGTGTCGCTGGAGCTCGGTGGGAAGTCGGCCAACGTGGTGTTCGCCGACGCGGACCTGGACCGGTGCGTGGAGCAGTCAGTGTCCGCCGTCTTCGACAACGCCGGCCAGGACTGCTGCGCGCGGTCGCGGGTGCTGGTGGAGCGGCCGGTGTACGAGGAGCTCACCGAGCGGATGGCCGAGCGAACCGGGGCGCTCCGGGTGGGGTCACCGCTCGACGAAGACACCGAGATGGGGCCGTTGATCTCGGCCGGACAGCGCCAGACCTCGCTGGACTACGTGGAGATCGGGATCAAGGAGGGAGCCCGTGTCGTCACCGGCGGGACCATCCCCGAGGATCGGACCGAGGGGTTCTACCTGCAGCCCACCATCCTGGCCGATGTGGACAACTCCTGGCGGGTGGCCCAGGAGGAGATCTTCGGACCGGTGGCCTGCGTGATCCCGTTCGACTCGGAGGACGAGGCCGTGCGGATCGCCAACGACACCCCGTACGGTCTGTCGGGGTCGATCTGGACCCGGGATCTCGGCCGGGCCATCCGGGTGGCCAGGGGGATCAGAACCGGGGTCCTGTCGGTCAACTCATCGCACAGCGTGCACCCGGAGGCCCCGTTCGGTGGCTACAAGCAGAGCGGGTTCGGGCGGGAGATGGGGATGCACGCCGTCAACCTGTACACCGAGGTCAAGAACATCTACTTCTCCTCGGAGTAAGGCTCCGCCGGCCGGTCACTTTCGCGTCTCCGCCTCCGCCACTTCCGGAACCGGGCGATCGGGTGGTCCAGGAAGAACTCCGTCACTCCCCAGGACACGATGGCCAGGGTGGCGAAGATCCCGATGCCCAGCCCCTTGAACAATCGGACGGAGCCGGGATCCGCCCGGGCGGCGGCGCCGAAGGGGAACGTCGTATCCGGGTCGCTCCACGAGAAGATCAGCAACACCACCACGAACGTGGAGAACAGGAAGACGCCCGCGAACAGGATCCCGATCGTGGTGGACACCACATCGATGAGCCGGACGCGCCGGCGCCTCCGCTTGACGGGTGGGGGGCTGTCGGACACCCCCGCATCGTTCCACAGCCGGGAATCGCGCTGGGGCTCGGCGAGGAGCCCTGGGCCGCTAGTCCTCGCAGGCCTTGGCCGAGTCCTGTCCCTGGCCTCCCCGGCACACGTCCGCGTCCCCAGCGCCGTTGAGGTCGTCGTTCCCCCGGCCCCCGAACAGCTTGTCGTTTCCCGACCCGCCGTTCAGGTCATCCGCTCCCGGCTGGCCTCGCACCGTGTCGTTCCCGGCGCCGGCGACCACGTCGTCGTTCCCGTGTCCCGCCCGGATGGTGTCCGCCCCGGCTCCACCGTCGATCACGTCGTTCCCGTCGAGGGACCGGATCACGTCGTTGCCCCCCAGGGCGCAGATCACATCGTCGCCTACCGTTCCGGTCAACGTGTCGTTCCCGCCGGTCCCCACGATGTGGTTCCCGGGGAGGCCCTGGAAGCCGGGGCACACGATCAGGCCCGGCAGCACGGTCGGCGGTGGGACCGGCTGCCAGTCGGGCTCCAGGTCGTCGATGTCGTCGTTGATCGTGACCTCGGTTGGAGCAAAGGTCGTGGAGCCGGTCACGGCGATCTCCGGGTCGCCATCGTCGGAGCGCTCGAACGCCAGCCGGGTGCCCGCCGGTGACCACACCGGGTTGGTCTCGTCGACCGCGCTGGTGTTGGTGTAGTTCGTCTCCGCCTGCCCGCCGGCGGTCATGAAATAGATGTCCGACTGGCTGAGCTGGAGGGTGTTGCGCTCGAACGCGATCCTGCTGCCGTCCGGCGACCAGGACGCGTCCCGGGAGTTCAAGGTGTCGTCGTCGGTGAGCTGCACCTGGTTGGAGCCGTCGGCGTTCATGCTGAAGATCTCGGTAGTCATGCCTGCTCGGTCGGACTCGAACACGATCGACGCTCCGTTCGGGGACCAGTCCGGCTCCGAGTCGAAGGCGTCGTTCGTGGTGAGCTGCACCTGGTTGGAGCCGTCGGCGTTCATGACGAAGATCTCGTGATCCCCGTCCCGGTTGGAGTTGAACGCGATCCTGGTGCCGTCGGGTGACCACGTGGGATTCATGTCCGCCACGTTGTTGACCGTCAGCTGTCCGACGTTGCTGCCGTTCGCGTTCATCACAAAGACGTCGTCGTCGCCCCCATCGCGGTTCGACTCGAACGTGATCCTGGTACCGTCGGCCGACCAGC
Organism: Actinomycetota bacterium; assembly: GCA_036833435.1. GTDB lineage: Bacteria > Actinomycetota > UBA4738 > UBA4738 > CALAEC01 > DAITPV01. The sequence continues at coordinate 5,840 of DAITPV010000052.1, forward strand.
CCGGATCCTCATCGGCGTTGTCGTTGTTGGTGAGGTTCACCTGGTTGGTCCCGTCGGGATTCATGGTGACGATCTCGTCGTCTCCTCCATCCCGGGTTGACTCGAAGGCGATGAGGCCGTCGAGGCCCGGGAACGTGGCCCCGGCGGGGGATCCGGCCAGGGGAAGGACGGCCGCGACCAGCACGGTGGACAGGGAAACGCGCCGAACCATCCGGTCGTATTCGACGGAGGGCCCTCGGATTCCTCCGCTGGGGTGGGCCCAGTCAGGCCGACGTAGTCCCTTCGTAGTAGCGCTGGGCGAGCGCCCAGGCCTCCAGGCCGCACACGGACCCGATCCTCCGCCCGTTGAAGTCGTCGGCCGGGATGTGGATGCCCCCGTACAGGCGAGAGACGCCCGCCTGGTCGGCGGCATCGAAGTAGGTGGCCCACTGGAGGGTCACGCCCCGGGTCGGCCCCATCTCGGTGATCAGCTCCCCCGGGTGAACGGTCCACTCCGAGAGCCCGCCGGGGAAGTACGGGCTGTCGGTGAACGCGGCCATGACCTCGGCTGCGGCCCGGCTGAAGGTGCTGTGCCCGGACACGTATCCGGCGAACGCCGGGGTCACGAACGTGGCCCGCTGGTAGGGAACCCATTCGGCCGCCGGGATCCACCCCACTCCCCCGGTCTCGGTGGCGGGGTCGCCGGGGTTGCCCGTCCAGGTCCTCACCGCGACCTCCCCCACGGCAAGGCCCTCGTGCCGCTCGCCGGGTGCGCTGGACCCTCGGGAGACCACCTCGACCAGTCCGGGGACCAGGGGAAGGCCGTCCGGGTCGTAGGCCGGACCCCGCGGATCGCTCGACTGCCCCTTGCTCCCCATGTACCGGATCATGGAGATCGGCCGGACGGAGTCGTAGAAGCCCTTGACCCCCCAGGCTGCCACCGCAGCATCGTGCACCGCCCCGTTGAGCGCGAAGTACAGCTTCACGTCCCATTCCAGCCGGTCCACGTCGGGGCCCTCCCCCCCGATCCGCAGCTCGAATCCCGGCGTGTCCGACACGGTGTTGGCGATGGTGTTCCAGTGCCCCGGTGGGGTCTCCGACTCCGGGCCGTCGGCCCAGAACTCCGCCAGTGCCCGGGCGAAGTCCCCGCGGAGCACCTGGTTCGGCGAGTACGGCTCCCCGGTCGCCGGGTTGACCTCGTGGCCGTCACCGTCGTTCGTCCCCAAGGCGTTGTCTCCAAGAGCTCCCGGCCCGATGTCGATGATCGTCCCGTCGCCCGGATCGAGGAAGCTGCTCAGCCGAAGGACCAGGATGGCCTCCTGCTTGAAGGCACGATCGGTCTGCGGGTCGTCGAGCAGAGGCGGCTCACCCGGATCGATGGGAACCCCTTCCGCGGAGGCGGGAAGGGCGAACGCGCGGACGTGGCCCCAGTGTGGTCCAACGAATCGCTGCACGTTGCCCGGGATGGGCAGCCCGTTCTGGGCCACGACCTGGGCCAGGGCCAGCGGCTGCCACCGGTTGGGGTCGTTCATGTCCGCACCCGGCTCGGCCACGATCATGGGGTCGTTCACCGGCCGGTACTCGGTGTCGACATAGTCCTGGCGCTCGAGCGAGCCGTCGGTCTTCCCGTACTCGATCGCCGCCGCGGCGATGCGATTGCCCAACGCCGCCGGGGAGTCGCCGTCCGTGCCCGTGTAGTCGACCCGGTAACACAGGGACTCCATGGTGCCGGCCAGCTCATCGAAGGTCGCCTGGAGCCCGGCCGCCCGTGAGTAGCGCCACAGCAGGACCCGGTACGCCGCGTAGCTGATGGCGGCCTCTCGCGCCTGCAGCACGTCATCGGCCTCCAGCTTCTCTTCGACGAAGTACCCCTCCGCGGCGGGGTCGTACGCGGCCCACGCGTCCCACATCGCGGCCGAGGTGTGGAAGAGGTTCCGGGAATGCACGGTCGGGGCGGGAACGTCCCGCCGGATGGCGTTCAGCAGGGCCTCGTCCCACACCCGGGCCACCGACATCCCGTCCAGGTCGTCCCGGACGCAGTCATCCAGCACGTACTCGTCGGACGCCGAGGTGCAGGCCGGCAGGATGCCCACGCCCATCGCCAGCATCGCGGCCAGGGCCCGGCGGATCATCCCGGCGGCTCCACGTCGATGATCTGGTTGGCGCCCACGTCGGTGAGGACCGACTCCTCGCCGCCGGGCCACCGGATCCGCACCTCGCCGACCGTACCGGCGTCACCTAGGCCGAAGTGGAACCGGGGATCCTCCGAGGAGAGGTAGCTGCTGCCCGTCAGCGACTCCCGGACCAGCTCGCGGCCGTCCGGCAGGACCACGGTCACCGTGGTGCCTGGGGCGAACTCCTCCGGCCTGACCTCCAGCCAGTTGGCCAGGGGCCCGCCGTTCTCGAGGAGCACCAGCGCCCCCCCGATGGAGCTGATGGCCACGTCGAGGTCACCGTCGTTGTCGTAGTCGGCCACCGCGCTCCCCCGGGCCAGGAGCGGGCCCACACCGGAGAGCGTTGTTTCGCTGGCGTCCTCGAACCGGCCCTCGTCTCCCTGAGCGGTGAGGTTCCTCAGCACCTGGACCGGCTCTCGGTTGGCCGCGAGATCCGTGACCGGGATGTCGCCGTTCCCGATCACCAGGTCCAGGTCGGTGTCCAGATCGAGATCCGCCCAGGAGACCCCCCACCCGGTCGCCCCGCCCAGGTCGGGCCCGAGCCCGACCCGAACGTCCACGTAGGCCGGATCCACCAGATCCGATTGGGTTCCGCGGTAGACGGCGTGGACCTGACCTCGAGCGTTGGTGATGAACAGATCGGCGAGGCCGTCGCCGTCGAAGTCCCCGTCGGCAACCCCCATGCCGGCGTTCGGATCGGCGGCGCCGGCCGGGCCGCCCAGCTCCTCGAACCGGAATCCCAGCCCCGCCGGATCGGCCGCTGCGCCGCCGGGCCACGGCACGTTGTCGTACAGGCGATTGGGCTTGGTGTCGTTTGCCACGTAGATGTCCAGGTCGTCGTCGCGATCGAGGTCGGAGAACACGGCGCCGAGCCCGTACTCGAAGTTCACCACCTCGAGCCCCGCCGCCACTCCGACCTCTCGGAACGTCACCTCGTCGCTGGCCCCGTGGCCGTTGCTCAGGTACAGCAGGTCGCGCACCCCCAGGTTCGTGTTGGGAAACCCCTGAGTGGCCCCGGAGATCGGCGCGTTGGGGTTGGCGTAGCCGGCCAGGAACAGGTCCGGCCAGGTGTCGCCGTTCACGTCTCCGACGGCCGCTCCCGCGTACCAGCCGAATGCCTGGACTCCGGCCTCCTCGGCGCCCTCCGTGAACGTGCCGTCGCCGTCGTTCATCAACAGGGCCCCGGCTTCGGTGCCGGTGACGTACAGGTCCATCCGGCCGTCGAGGTCGAAGTCGGCGGCCACGCACCCATTGCCTCGCGCGGCCAGATCGGCACCGGATCCCGCGCTGACGTCGGCGAACCGGCCTCCCGTGTTGTGGAACAGGGCGTTGCGGGGCACGCCGCCGTTCGCTTCCCATCGGCCGACTTCGGCCTCCGTGTACGAGTTCACCACGTACAGGTCCAGCCACCCGTCATCGTCGTAGTCGAGCCAGCACACCCCTCCACCCAACATGGCGCCGGCATCGGGAGAGACTTCCCACCGGAAGGCGCCGTGCTGGAACCGGAGCCCCACTTCCTGGGCGACATCGGAGAATCCCAATGTTTCTCCCACCGGTGTGGGCTGGGAGCCCGACTCAGCGGCGGGCTCCGAGGTGCAGGCGGCAGCGATCAGACCGAGGATCACGGCGGCGACGACTCCCGGCCGCCGGGGCACGATCAGACGGACCCGCGAGCCGCTCGCCGGCGCTTGGTGAGGGCGTCGACGAGCACCGCGGCCAGCAGCACCAGACCGGTGATCACGAACTTGGTCCCGGACGCTAGCCCGAGAAGGTTCATGCCGTTCGAGATCGAGGCGATCACCAGGGCGCCGAGGAGCGCCGAGACCACCCGTCCCGTCCCTCCGAACAGGCTGGTGCCGCCGATGACAGCAGCGGCGATCACGTTCAGCAGCAGGTCTCCGCCGCCCGAGTTGGTCGCCACCGACCGGAGCCGGGAGGCCAGGATGATCCCCCCCACCCCGGCCATGAACCCGCTGATCATGAACACCATGATCCGAACCCGATCCACGGGGATCCCCGCCCGGCGCGCGGCTTCAGGGTTCCCGCCGACCGCATAGACGTGGCGACCGAATCGCAGCCGGGAGGCCACGAAGGTCCAGAAAGCCAGGAAGATCAGGAGGATCACCGTGACCTTGGGAAGTCCTCGGTCGCGATTCGCGTACCACACGGCAGCGCCGGCGACCAGGGCGAGCCCCGCCACCTGCACGGCGATCACCAGGGCCGGCTTGGCCTCAAGCCCTCCGGCCCGGCGCGACCGTGCCGTCTGGAGCTGTGAGAACGCGTAGCCCGCGACCACCACTCCCCAGACGATCCAGCCGGCGATGGGGGTGAGGAAGTCGTTGGCGACGCCGACCACCACCGGGTCCTGGATCCTGATCGTGCCCGAGGTGGAGAACTGCGTGGTCATGATGAGGACCACCCCTTGCCAGATGAGCAAGCCGGCCAGGGTGACCACGAACGACGGCACGCCCGCCTTGGTGATGACGATGGCATGGAGGAACCCGATGAGCGTGGTGACCGCCAGGGCCACCGCCATCCCCGCCC
>DAITPV010000053.1:0-10479 GCA_036833435.1 Actinomycetota bacterium
GGGACCCTGTACGGCGAGCCCCGGCGGATCCCGGTGAAGGAGACCGCCGCAGGCGCCGGACACGCCACCTCGCCCTACGGCGTATCGAAGAAAACCGGCGGCGAGTACCTGCGCCTGTACCAGCGGTTCCGGGCTCTGGACCACACTCAGCTGGCCCTGGCCAACGTCTACGGGCCTCGCCAGGATCCGCAGGGCGAAGCGGGAGTGATCGCCATCTTCGCCGGGAAGATGATGGCCGGGCAGCGGTGCACCATCAACGGTGACGGGAACCAGACCCGGGACTTCGTGTTCGTGGCGGACGTGGTCGATGCGTTCTCCAAAGCGGTCGACCGGGGGTCGGGCCGTCTGATCAACGTGGGAACCGGGCTGGAGACCAGCGTGAACCATCTGTTCCGGATGCTGTCCGAGATCGTGGGGGTCGGCGAGGACCCGGAGTACGGCCCGCTTCCGCCCGGAGACCTCCGTCGGAGCGCGCTGGACTGCGCCCTGGCCGCGGAGGAGCTGGGGTGGAAGCCGTGGACCCACCTCGAGGACGGACTCGGCGAGACCATGGCCTACATGAAGGGCGTCTAAAAGCGTGAGGGGCGCCCGGGTGGGCGCCCCTCACGGCGAGCGGATACTGCGGGTCTAGTCCGATGTCCGCCCAGTCGTCCGGGGCGGCGCGGTCCCGGTGCCGATCCCGTACACGGCAACGATGAAATCGTCGTCGGTGAGGGCCAGGTTGTTGGCGTCGCCGGAATTCTGCGCGTCGCCGATCACTACTCCGAGGACCCGTTGGCCTGCGTCCTCCACCGTGTCGTAGCTTGCCACCTCGTCCGCACCACCGCCCTGAGCGGCGTCCGAGGGTTCCACGGACGCGACGAACTGTGCGTTGGCGGCCGCCCCGTTGCTCAGGCCGGGGATCCGCACCCGGTACAGACCCGCCGCGGTGCGGAGGACCTCAACAGGGCCGCCGGCGCAGTTGAACTGCGGGCTGACGCCGGTGGTGGTGTACGTGGAGGAGAAGGTGCCGCTCGCGTCCACATACGCCCAGGCCAGAACCGACCCCGGCTGGCACGTGTTCTGCTTGCCGGCGATGGCCGCCGGGATCAGCGAGTTGAAGATGTTCGTGGAGATGTTCTTGACCCTCTTCTTGGTGACAGCCTTCTTGGCTGCTCCGACCGGAGCGGCGATCAGGGCGGCAGTGAGGCCACCGATGAGGGCCAGGGTCAGCGCACCCCGGACCCATGCTCTTTTCGTCATCATGCCTCCTTCCCAGTTCAAGCGAGGGGAGACCCAGCCCTGGGCAACCGGAAACCCCCTGTTCCCGAGCTTTGTCTAGCAGCGGGGTCCAGCCCGGTCAATTTGCCCGGCTTGCCCTGGGTTGCCGGGGAGTGCCATCCTCCGCTATCCTGTTAGCACTCGTTGCTAGAGAGTGCTAATCCGAAGGAGGGAAGCATGGCCAAGGGCAAGTTCAACCTGGAGCCGCTGGAGGACCGCGTGGTGGTCAAGCCGGGCGAGGAGGAGGAGACGACCGTCTCCGGGATCGTGATCCCCGACACCGCCAAGGAGAAGCCCCAAGAGGGCGAAGTGGTGGCGGTCGGCCCGGGCCGGTTCGAGGACGGCACCCGGGTCCCCATGGACGTCAAGGCGGGGGACCGCATCCTGTACTCCAAGTACGGCGGGACCGAGGTCAAGGTGGGAGGCGAGGAGTACCTGGTGCTCTCGGCCAGGGACGTGCTCGCCATCGTCAACAAGTAGGGGCCAGCCGGCCCCGGAGCAGGACCGCTCCACGCGGTCCCCGAGGAGGACGCATGCCAGCAAAGCAGCTGAAGTTCGATGAGGACGCCCGGCGGTCCCTGGAGGCGGGTGTCGACAAGCTCGCCGACACCGTGGCCATCACCCTGGGTCCCCGGGGAAGGAACGTGGTGCTCGACAAGAAGTGGGGCGCCCCGACCATCACCAACGACGGAGTGACCATCGCCAAGGAAGTGGAGCTGGAGGATCCTTGGGAGAACCTCGGCGCCCAGCTCACCAAGGAAGTGGCCACCAAGACCAACGACGTGGCCGGCGACGGCACCACCACGGCCACCGTCCTGGCTCGGGCCATGGTCAAACACGGGATGAAGAACGTGGCAGCCGGGGCGAACCCCATGGCTCTCAAGCGAGGCATCGAGCAGGCCGTGGATGCCGTGGTGGAAGCCATCGAGAAGCAGTCCCGTGACGTCGAGGGCAAGGAAGAGATCGCTCACGTGGCTGCCATCTCCGCCGCGGACCGGGAGATCGGCGAGGTCATCGCCGAGGCCCTGGACAAGGTGGGCAAGGACGGTGTGGTGACGGTCGAGGAGGGCCAGACCTTCGGGATCGAGCTCGAGTTCGTCGAGGGGATGCAGTTCGATAAGGGCTACATCTCCCCGTACTTCGTCACCGACCAGGAGCGGATGGAAGCGGTCCTCGAGGAGCCCTACATCCTCCTGAACGCCGGGAAGGTCTCCAGCGTTCAGGACCTCCTCCCGGTGCTGGAGAAGGTGGCCCAGTCGGGCAAGCCGCTGGTGATCCTCTCCGAGGACGTGGAAGGCGAGGCGCTGGCCACACTGGTGGTGAACAAGATCCGGGGAACCTTCGCCGCTGCGGCGGTCAAGGCACCGGGGTTCGGTGACCGCCGGAAGGCCATGCTCGAAGACATGGCCGTCCTTACCGGGGGGACGGTGGTCTCCGAGGAGATCGGGGCCAAGCTCGAGAACGTCACCCTGGACATGCTGGGGAAGGCCCGGCGCGTGGTGATCACCAAGGACGACACGACGATCGTAGAGGGCGCCGGCGACGAGTCCCAGATCAAGGGGCGGATCAACCAGATCAAGACCGAGATCGAGAACACGGACTCGGACTGGGACAAGGAGAAGCTCCAGGAGCGCCTGGCCAAGCTCTCCGGAGGAGTGGCACTCATCCGGGTGGGCGCGGCCACCGAGGTCGAGCTCAAGGAGAAGAAGCACCGGATCGAGGACGCCGTCTCGGCCACTCGAGCTGCGGTTGAGGAAGGCATCGTCCCGGGTGGAGGAGTGACCCTGGTCCGGGCCGAGGACACCGTTGACTCGCTGAAGCTCGAGGGCGACGAGGCTACCGGCGCCCGCATCGTCCGCCAGGCCCTGTCGGAGCCGGCCAGGCTGATCGCCGCCAACGCCGGCTACGAGGGCGCCGTGATCGTGGAGCGGATGCGCGGTGAGAAGGGGGCCAAGGGGTTCGACGCGGCCACGGGGGAGTGGGCCGATCTCCTCAAGACCGGGATCATCGACCCCGCCAAGGTCACCCGGTCGGCGCTGCAGAACGCCGCCTCGATCGCCGGGCTGGTCCTGACCACGGAGAGCGCTGTGGTGGAGAAGCCCGAAGAGGAGGACGAGGCCGCTGGGGCGGCCGCCGGCGGCCACCCCCACTAACGGCGCCGAGCTGAGGAACCGCAAGGCAAAGGGGGCCGGGTTGACCGGCCCCCTCTGCTTGGTCTTGCCGTCCAGCCTCCTGTCAGAGGCCGCTAGCCCCCGTCGGGCCCACCGCCGTCCCGGAGGGTGCGAACGGGAGAAACAGCGTTCGTGAGGCTCGGCCCCCTGATGCCGATGATCTTGACGAACTCGTATTCGTCGTTCGATGCCACCACCAGCTCGCGACACTTCAGCTCCACAACACCTGCCGCGGCGAAGGCGTGGACGGTCTCGAGGGCGATCGTCGCCTGGGCAAAGGTGGTGAAGTCGGACTCCTGGACTTCCGCTGCGCCCACATCGAAGTCGGTGCCCGCTTCCAGGCGGCACTCGCTGGAGATCGTGCTGCCGGCGGCGCTGTGGAAGACGCCGACCTTGGCGAAGAACGCATAGTTGCCGGCGGGCACGGGCAGGGAAGCGATCGTGGAGAAGGTCGTGCCCGTGATGGCGCCCGGCCCGTCCTTGAACGAGGCAAAGATGCCTTCGGTCGACGCGTTATCCGTGCTGATAGCGGTCTGGGCGATTCCCGGTGCGAGCTGATTCACCTTGTTTGTGGCGATGCTCTTGGCCTTCTTCTTGGTGACGCTCGTTGCCGCCCCAACGGGCGACGTCACCAGCGCGGCCGTAACCACGCCAAGGATCGCCAGGGCAAGCATCCCTCGGATCAATGTTTTGTGATTCCTCATCCCGAAGTCCTCCTTCTCACTGTTATGGGGCGCAACCTTCAGCCCAGAGGCAGCACCTCCTTCTGGCGCCATCGCAATCTGGCCTTCATGGAGCAGGTGCCCTGACCAGTGTGGTCACGATCGCAGCGCCAAGGACCCGTCCTCGCCGGCAGGCGGGCTCCGTCGGTGAGCAGCGGATTCTTCCCCTCCTGAGGGGAACTCTGCCACGCCGTGAATGATCCTGACAAGGGTTACCCCCTCGCCGGCGCAGGCCTCGCCGGCGCGACGTCCGTGAAGGTGAGGGGGCCCCGGAAGGGGCCCCCTCTGCGTTGGGAACGGGTACCGAGCTACGCCGGGAAGGCGTGGACGACCAGGCTCCAGCCTCGAAGACCGAAGCTGGTCCCGCTGTTCGCGTACCACTGCACCTGCACCGTGTGGGCTCCCGCGCCCACGGACGCGATGAAGGTGGCGCTGTGGGACTCGTTCACGTCGTTGCCGCTGGCCGAGTCATTGCTGTCCCAGATATAGAAACCGGCTGTGTTCTCGGAGGGCTGGGCAGCCGTCCCGTCGACGAGGACGCGGACCAGACATCCGTTGGCAGCGGCGCCGCCCCCGCAGGACGAGGATCCCGAAAAGTCCGCGGTGATGACGGATGGACCCGGCGTCGTGAGGGTTGCCGTGGCGCCGGGGAGATCGACCGCGGTGGTGGAGGTCGTGCTGCTGATGGCCCCCGAGGACGCTGTCCTGGTCACGATCTCGTCGGTGTTGAAGAACCGGGTGTCGGCTCCGCCCTTGTCGTAGGCGATCTTGTTGACGATTGTCTTGACCTTCTTCTTGGTGACGCCCTTCTTCGCGGCGCCCACCGGCGAAGCGAGGAGTGCTGCGGTCACGACCGCCAGGGCGGCCAGCGCAACGACTCCCCGGATCCATGGCTTGCTCTTCATCGTTCCCTCCAATCGGTTGTGGTGAGGGGGCCCAGGAGGGCCCCCTCACCGTTGAAACCGGACTGTTCGCTAGGTCTGGGACAGTGTCGAGCCCTCGATGCCAGTGATGTCGAGGTGGTCGACGTACGTGCTCGTCCCACCGACCGATCCGTCGTCACAACGGACCTCTGCAGGCCCGCCGGCCGGGAGTGCGGCCACACCCTGCATGGAGACCGTGTCCTGGGACTGAGCATCGGTCTCGAAGCTGGAGAGGCCGTCCACTACCGTTCCCCCCACGCGCAGTTGGCAGCTGATGACGATGCCGCCGCTGTTGCGGGTTGCCAGGAAGTCCGAGTGGACCCACCAGTTCCCCGCGGGGAGCGTCAACGACCCCAAGATGGTGTTCGGGTTGTTCAGATCGAACCCGGAGTTCCCCACGATGTCGATGTTCGTCCCGGGCACGTCGCGGTGGACGATGGCGTTCTCCTCATCGAGGAGCTGGGTGGCCACGTCCGTAGCGATGCCAGGGGCCAGCTTGTTCACTTTGTTCGTGGCGATGGTCTTGGCCTTCTTCTTCGTGACGGTCGTCGCGGCGCCTACCGGAGAAGCCACCAGCGCTGCGGTGACCGCTCCCAGGACCGCGAGGGCCAAGATCCCTCGGATCAGTGTCTTCTTGCTTCTCATCAAACGACCTCCTACTCATTGTTGTGGGCACCACCGTTAGGCCAGGCGCAACACCTCCTCAATGCTCGACCGCGATGTGGCGTTCATGAAAACAGGCGCGGGGATGCGAAGGAAACGAGCGCCAAACATGCCCATCGTGGAGGCTCCGCCGGTGTGTGGCAGGTTCATCCCCTTCCCAGGGGAACCATCCCACGGGGGGGAGGGTTCTGGCAAGGGAAGCCGCAGGGCGGCCCTCCGGGGCCGCCCTGCGAGTCCCACCTCCGGGCCGAAGCCGGCGCGCTGTTCGCCTAACCGGTCCAGGCGATCAAATGCCCACTGTCGAACTTAACCCCGGTCAGCGCGGCTGCCTCGCCGCACCGGACCAGGATGTCGTAGACGCCTGCCGCCGGGTTTGCTGCACCCACCAGCGGGTAGATGGGCCGATCGGCTCCAGTCCCGTCCTCAAGCGTCCCGACCCAATGGTCGAGCTCGGTGACGCCGCCGGTGGCGTTGACCAGGCGAAGGAAGCACTCCACCTGGTTGACCCCCGCGGTGGTGTCTCTGAGGGAGACGTTCGCATTGGCCATGATCCGGCCTCCGGTGCTGGTCACCTTGACGGTCAGGAGGTCGACGTAGCTGGGACCGAGGTCGGTCTCCGTGGTGTTGCTGGCCGACTGGGCCGTGTTCAGTAGCACCGCGGTGTCGGTGACCACGTCGGTGGCGATCCCGGGTGCCAGCTTGTTGACTTGCTTTGCGGCGATGTTCTTGGCCTTCTTCTTGGTCACAGTCGTCGCGGCTCCCACGGGGGAGACCACGAGCGCGGCCGTGGCCACGCCAAGGACCACCAGGGCGAGCACGCCCCGGGTGATCGTCTTGTGGTTCCTCATCCAATACCTCCATCTCTTGGGGGGTTGACACAATCCGTACGTCCAGCGGCAAGCACCTCCTTGAGGCCCGTGCAGGGTGTTTCAGCTACTGGGTAGCGCGAGAACGTCGACGAATAGCACGGTCGGCTGGGGCCACCCCTTTCCCGGACCGAGGATTGCACGGAGTCGCCCGGTCTGGCAAGGGTGGCCTAGGAGGCGGATGCCTGGGCTTCGGTGGCCGCGCGGGCCAATCCCCACAACAGCCCGAAGGCGATGGCCCAGGAGTAGGCCGAAAGCCCCACCCACATCCACGTGCTGGCTCCGTCTGGGAGCCCGAACGCGGCATGCAGGGTCACCACCGCCGCGGTGCCCCCCGCGAGCACCACGAAGGCCCACGACCACCACCACAGCTCCGAGACGCGCTGGGCCACCAACACCAGGAGGAGAGCCAGGGCCAGGTCGGCCACCCCCAGGAGCCGGACCAAGGCATAGTCCGGGTACTCGGGCTGCCCGAATACGGTAACCAGGAGGAACCTGGGGGCCACGACCAGGCCCAGCCCGCCCAGGAAGGATCCCAGGGCCTGGAGATACAGCACGCGCCGGAGCAGGTCCACGACGGGAGGGTGTGTAGCACGCCGGAGCAGGGCGTGTGGCCCGGTTGGGGGACCAAGCACCGAGCGGCTAGAATGGCCCCAGCAACGGGAGCGCGGCCGATGCGGCCCGCGCTCCCTTTCGTGACGAGAGGATCCGAGCCCCGTGACCGACGGACCCAGGGTTGCCATCATCGGCCTGGACTGCGCCGCTCCCAAGCTGCTGTTCGAGACGTATGCCGATGAGATGCCCAACGTCCGCTCGCTCCTGGACGGCAGCATGCACGGGGAGCTGGCCAGCATCACCCCCCCGATCACCGTCCCTGCCTGGGCCTGTGCCATGACCGGCAAGACCCCCGGGCAGCTGGGGATCTACGGGTTCCGCAACCGGAAGGACACTAGCTACGAGGGACTGTCCATCGCCACGTCTCAGGCGGTGCGAGAGCCCGCCGTGTGGGACCTGCTGGGGGAGGCCGGGAAGCGTTCCCTGTTGATCGGTGTCCCTCCGGCCTACCCGATCAAGCCGGTGGAGGGATGGCGGGTGTCGTGCTTCCTCACGCCTCCTTCCGCCAAGCAGTACACCTGGCCGCAGGAGCTGGCCTCGGAGGTGGAACAGGAGGTCGGGGAGTACATCTTCGACATCCCCAACTTCCGCCGCCAGGGGGCGGACTTCGTGCTCGAGCAGGTGCATGCCATGACCGAGCGGCGGTTCAAGGTGGCCCGGCGGCTGGTGAAGGACAAGCCGTGGGACTTCTTCATGATGGTGGAGATGGGCCTGGACCGGCTCCATCACGTGTTCTGGAACTACTGCGACCCGGAGCATTCCAAGTACGAGCCCGGGAATCCGTACGAGACGGCGTTCGTCGACTACTACCGGGCCCTGGACCGGGAGATCGGCTCGCTGCTGGAGACCCTGCCCGACGATGTGATCACGATCCTCATGTCCGACCACGGCGCCCGGGCCATGCGCGGCGGCGTGTGCTTCAACGACTGGCTGATGAAGGAGGGCTACCTGACCCTCTCCGAGCGCCTCCAGGGCCCCACCCCCGTGGCGGATGCACCGATCGACTGGGGCCGCACGGTGGCGTGGGGCGACGGAGGCTACTACGGGCGGCTCTTCCTGAACGTCGAGGGACGCGAGCCCCAGGGCGTCGTCGAGCAGTCCCGGTACGAGGAGGTCCGGGACGAGCTGGTCGGGAAGCTGGAGGCGATGGCCGGGCCGGAGGGGACGCCGCTCGGCAACCGGGTGATCAAGCCGCAGGACGTGTACCCGGAGGTCCGCGGCGTGGCCCCCGACCTCCTCGTGTACTTCGGGGACCTGGAGTGGCGCTCGGTCGGCACGCTGGCCATGGAGGGCGGAGAGGTGTTCACCTACGAGAACGACACCGGTCCCGACGGAGCCAACCACGATCGCACCGGGGTGTTCGCCCTTCGCGGCATGGAGGGACAGCCCACCGGCCGGACCGAGGGCCTCAGCTTGATCGACGTCGGCCCCACCGTCATGAAGCTCTACGGACTTCCGGAGCCCGAGGGCGTCCAGGGGAGGAGCGTGCTGTGACCGATACCTCCGCGTGGGTCACCACCAGCAAGCATTTCGGTCCCGACGAAGCCGGGAACGGGTTCACGGTGTGGCTCACCGGGCTCTCCGGGGCCGGGAAGTCCACGATCGCCGAGCTGCTGTGCGGTGAGCTCGAGCGGCGAGGCCGGCGCTGGGAGCTCCTGGACGGCGACGTGGTCCGTCTCAACCTGTCGAAGGGCCTGGGGTTCTCCAAGGAAGACCGGGACACGAACATCCTGCGGATCGGATGGGTGGCCGAGCGCCTCTCGTATCACGGAGCGGCGGTGGTGGTCTCCGCCATCTCCCCCTACCGGGAGGCCCGGGACCAGGTCCGGACCCAGATCCCTCGGTTCGCGGAGGTGTTCGTCTCCTGCCCGGTCGAGGAGTGCGCTCGGCGCGACGTGAAGGGCCTGTACCAGAAGGCCATGGCCGGCGAGATCACCGGGTTCACCGGGGTCGACGATCCGTACGAGGCACCGGCGCATCCCGAGCTGGTGCTGGAGACCGACAAGCTATCTCCCGAGGAGTGCGTTTCCAGGCTGGTGGCCAAGCTCGAGGAGCTGGGGTACCTGGCCGGATCCCCCGGCTAGACGTTCAGCCGTTCGGCGATCACGATCAGGCGGAGGGCCGCGGAGAACTTCGGCGCGCACGTGGTCAGGACCAGGGAAGGGTCTCTGGTGTCCCCGAGCACCCCCACCTCGGTGGGCAGGACCTCGTCGACGGCAGTCACCCGGTACTCGAACGTCCCCAGCTCCGTGCTCAGGGTGATCTCGTCGCCGCGTTGTACCTTGTCCAGGTCCCAGAACGCCGCTCCGTAGGTGGTCCGGTGGCCGGCGATGCCCACCCGTCCGGTGTCCTCCCACGGGTCCGCGGTTTTGGCGTAGTGGCCCGGTCCCTTCTTCAGGGTCTCGAGGTCGGTTCCCTGGACCACCACCTCGTCCACGTCGATCGAGGGGATCTCCAGGATCGCGTAGGCCCGGCCGGGGATGGGGATCCCGGGGTCGGGCCTGGGATTCTCGATCTGGGCGGTGATCTCCTGCCGGAGGTTGTCCTGCTGGCGGGCCGTGTAGATCCCCGTGCCCCACAGGAGCCAGGCGATGTACGCGGCCACCACGAACGCCGCCGCCAGGAGCGCCTTGCCCAGGAACCGGAGGACGCGGCCCTTCCGGCGGACGGGTCCCCGTGGCGCCGCGGGCTCGGGACGCTCGTCCGTTTCGATGGCCACGAGTCTACCTTCGGTGAGCGTCCAACCATCGTCCGGACGGCGTAACTCTTGAACGCCTTTGGGAGCGGTGATACGGTGCGATGAGTGGTTCGCGTGTGACATGAGACCGGCGCCTGGCCGCCTCCCTCGGCCGGGCGCTTGCCGTTCGAGGAGGATTCCTTGGAGATCGAGATCGGGATCGGGAAGACGGCCAGGCGAGGCTACGGGTTCGACGACGTGGGGATCGTTCCCTCGAGGCGGACCCGAGACCCCGACGACGTGGACATCTCCTGGGAGATCGACGCCTGGCGATTCGACCTGCCGCTGATGGCCTCGGCCATGGACGCCGTGGTCTCGCCGACCACGGCGATCGAGATCGGGAGGCTGGGAGGGCTGGCCGTCCTGAACCTGGAGGGGCTCCAGACCCGCTACGAGGACCCCGACCCCATCTTCGAGGAGGTCGCCGACCTCCCCGACGACAAGGCCACCCGGCGGATGCAGGAGCTGTACGCCGAGCCCATCCGGGACGACCTCATCGTCCGGCGGATCCAGGAGATCAAG
>DAITPV010000054.1:0-10479 GCA_036833435.1 Actinomycetota bacterium
GGTCACCGACGGCGAGCCCACCGCGCACCTGGAGGGCGAGGAGGTGTTCTTCTCCTGGCCGCCGATCCGGGAGACCATCCAGCGGACCCTCACCGAGGCCATGCGCCTGTCCCGCGACGGCGTGACCCTCAACGTGTTCATGCTCGAGGAGGCCCCGGGCCTGGCCAGCTTCATGGAGCGATTGGCCAGGCTGACCTCGGGACGGGTGTTCCTGATGTCGGCGGAGTCGGCCGGAGAATTCGTCCTCCGCGACTACGTCCGCCGCCGGGCCTCCTGATCCCGTTGGCCGGGGATCGCGACTCCTCTTCCACCCCGCTGGCCACGAAGCTGGGGATCAAGGCGGGGACCGAGGTGGCTCTGGTGGGATCTCCGAAGGGGTTCCGGGCCTCGCTGGCGCCACTTCCCGACGGCGTCCGGGTCCACTCCCGTCCCCGCGGCGAGCTCGACGTCGTCGTGTTCTTCGCCAGCCAGCGCTCGGAGCTGGCCCGGCGGTTGCACGGCCTGGCGCAGACCCTTACCGAGGCGGGCGGGCTGTGGATCGCCTGGCCCAAGAAGTCCTCGGCCATCAACACCAGCCTGTCGTTCGAGATCGTCCAGCGGATGGGCCTGGACGAGGGCCTGGTCGACAACAAGTCGTGCTCGATCGACCAGGACTGGCAGGCCCTCCGGTTCGTCTACCGGCTCAAGGACCGCTCGGGCAACTGACGGATGGCGATCCGAGCCTCAGACGTCATCCACATGCACCTGGGCGACCTTCGGGTCCCCGAGGGCAGGCCGCACGAGGGAACCGCCGTTCCCGTCTGCGGGACCGTGGTGCGCCACCCTCGAGGCACGGTGATCGTGGATACCGGCCTCCCAGGACCTCACCCGGAGGTGGATCCGATCTTCCGACCCTCTCGCCGCCCGCTGAAAGGGGTCCTGGCCTCGCTCGGAAGCCGCATCGAGGACGTCGTGGCGGTGGTGAACTGCCACCTCCATTTTGATCACAGCGGGGGCAACGGCCTGTTCCCCGGACTCCCCATCCATGTTCAGCAGCGTGAGCTGGGCTCCGTGCGAGAGCCCGACTACACACTGCCGGAGGTGGTGGAGTTTCCGGGAGCGACCTTCGTGGAGCACGACGGTGCCACGGAGATCCTCCCGGGGATCCGGCTCCTGCCTACCCCGGGGCACACTGCCGGTCACCAATCCACGATCGTGGAGACGGACGAAGGAACCATCGTGCTGGCAGGCCAGGCCGTTCTCACCGGGGCGGAGTGGGCCGGTTCGACCAACGAGCTCGAGTCCGGCTTGGACTCGGCGGTTGATCAGATCGCGTACGCCCGCTCGATCGCGCTCCTGAAGGAGCTGGACCCGGTGAGGGTGCTGGTCGGCCACGACCCGGTGCCCTGGGAGAGCTGAGCTACCGGAGGACCAGGAAGTCCGCGGCCTCGCACGCGCTCAACATCATCCTGATGTCCTCGTAGGAGCTCGCGTCGGCGGGCACGAACCGGTCGACCAGTCCATGCGCCATCCGTTCGCGAGCGCCGGAGTCCTCGTGCATCGTGGTCAGCACTTCGACGATGGAGTCCCGCAGGTCCTGGGGGACGCGGCCTGACACCGCGATGGGTTGAATCGTCGACGGGCCGAGGGCGTCCACGATCCGGAGGGAGTCCCGAAGCTCCGGGTCGTCACGCATGGCCACCGCCAGCACCTGTGAGTCGATGGCCGAGCCGTCAACCTCACCCTTGGCCACCAGCCGGATCGACTCCTCGTGGAACCCGGCGTCGACGACCTCGCCGAAGAACCCGTTCGTCGCTCCCAGACGGACCAGGTGGTACCGGGTGATGCCGTAACCGGAGTGGGACAGCGGCTCGTTGAACGCCCACGACCGACCGCGGAGGTCTTCGAACGACCGGAACGGGCTGTCGTGGTTGACGATGACGTCGGAGAAGTAGATGGGCCTCCCCTCGTAGCGCTCCCCCTCGAGGACCGGGGCGGCGACGGGGTCCGCGGGCGAGGCGCCCTCCCGTTCGAACGTGACGTACGGGAGGCTGCACACGAAGCACACCTCGTTGACGTCGGCCCGACAGGACTCGTAGCTGGTCTCCACCACCAGCTCGGTGTGGATCCCCAGCCGGCGGCCCACCTCCTCGGTCACCGCCTCGTACACCGGCAGCACGTTGGGAGCCAGGTAGGTGCCGAACCGCAGCCGGTCCATCACACCGCCGGCCAGGGGTGAGAGCGACCGGGACCCGGTTCGGGATACACACCGCGCTCAACGAGCTCATCGGCACGGTCCGCGGCGGCATCGACCTCTGCTCCCTCCAGGAGCTCCCGGAGCCGGTCTCGGAGGGCGCCCGACCGAAGCTCGCCCGCCACCCGCCGGACGTCCTCGGCGAGCGCGGCCGGAACGGGCTGGCCGGCGAACTCCCAGACCACCGTGCGGAGGTACGGCCTGACGTTGAAGCACAACCCGTGGTCCACCACCCACACCTTCCCGTCGGGAGCGAGCAGGCAGTGGCCGCCCTTCCGGTCACCGTTACCGGCCACCACGTCGTAGGCCGCCACCGCCCGGAACTCATCGGGACATCGTTCGGCGAGGGTGAAGTAGTGCTCCCCGGGATCGGCTTCGATGAACAGCTGGACCGACCCTTCTCCCATCGGCCCGTCACGGGCCACCGTCGGCGGCACATTCGGCCACCCCAGCGCCCGGGCCAGCAGGTAGGCCGCCACCTCCCGGCGGTACAGGGTCCCATCGGGGAAGTCCCACAGCGGGGTCTCGCCTTCCTGGGGCTTGTACACCGCGCGGACGGTGCGGTCTTCGTTCGACACCTCCGCCAGGAACGTGAAGTTCGATGCACGGGGAAGAAGCCCCAGGACCTCGATCCGCCCTTCGGTCAGGAGGTCGAGCTCGGTCACACCGTGCCCGAGTCGCGGTGGCCGTTCAGCGCGGGGCACAGATGTCCCTCCGGGTCGATGGGGTTGCCGCACAGCTCGCATCGAGGGCGGCCGGCGGCGACGATCGCGGCGGCGTGCCTGGCGAGGGCCAGGGCCTGCTCACGCGTGGTCCAGAACCGCGTGCGGCTCGGCTCGCCGACGGTCACCTGCTCGGCGCCCTCCTCCTCTTCCTCGGGGACGAACTCCTCCGCTTCCAGGATGACCATGTCGCGCTCCTCGTCGAACCCCAGCGACAGGCGCCCGGCCGTCCATTCCGGGATCACCGGCTCCTCGAGGTCCATCTCCTCCTCGGGTGGACCCTCGCCGGTCTCCAGGCCGGTGCGGGCCAGGATCTCCACCAGCGACGCGGCCAGGAGCTCCACCTGCTGCTTCTCCACCTGCAAGGTGACCAGCTGCTCGGACTGACGGCCCTGTAGATAGAACACTCGCTGGCCCGGCTCGCCCACGGCCCCCGCGGTGATCCGGTCGACGGGATCGAGCTCGATCACGGACCTATCCTCTCACCGGACCGAACCTGACCCAGGACTTATTTGGGCCGCGAACGGCGAGGAGGACTGAGGTCCTCGAGCGTCCCGGTGTCGTTCATCCGCAGCACCCTCGGAGGTCCCTCGGTGATCCGCACCGCGGAGATCGACCCCGTGGCCGCTTCCAGCCGCTGGTACTGGTCGATGTGCAGCCCGGCGAAATGCGCCAGGGCCAGGAGCACGACGTCACCGTGCGTCACCACGGCCACCGTGGCCCGAGGATGTCGCTCGGCGATGGCCTCCAGCCCAGCCACCGCTCGTCGTTGCACCTCGGCCAGGGTCTCTCCTTCGGGGAACCGAACCGAAGAAGGATTGCTGCCCCGAACCTGCCGCCACAGCTTGGTCCGGCGCAGGGCGCCGAAGGACTTCCCGGTCCACGCCCCGTAGTCGATCTCCTGAAGGTCCTCGACCGTCCGAACCTTCAGCCCGGTGGCCTCCGCGATGGGAGCGGCCGTCTCCAGGCATCGCTCCAGGGGGCTGGAGTACAACGCCGTCACCCGGACGCCGCTGAGGCGCTCGGTCACCCGTCGGGCCTGCTCCCGTCCAGCGTCGGAGAGGTGGACGTTGGATCGTCCGTACAGCCGCTTCCCGGTCTGGTCGGTGACGCCGTGCCTGATCAGCAAAAGGATGGCCACGGCCGACAGGATATCGTCGGCCCGTGGACCGTCCTGACGTCATCGTGGTCGGCGACGTGATGGTGGACGTGGCCGTGGCAGCCGACGCGCTCGTTCGGGGCGGGGACGTGCATGGAGACGTTCGCCTCCGTCCCGGCGGCTCGGGTGGCAATGCGGCGGTCTGGGCCGCGGCGGCCGGGGCTCGAGTGACGCTGTACGGGCGGGTGGGCGACGACATCGCCGGAAGGCTCCTGACCGAGGCGGTCCGCGAACGCGGGGTCGAGGCCCGCCTCGCGGTGGACCCGCAGGTCCGGACCGGGTCGGTGCTCACGGTCCTGGAGGCCAAGGAACGGTCCATGGCCGCGGACCGGGGTGCCAACGCAGTCATCCATCCCGACGACATCCCTGAGAGACTGGAAGCTGGAGCCGTGCTGGTGTCCGGATACCTGCTGCTGCACGAGACGTCCCGCCCCGCGGCATCCATCGCGCTGGGTCGGGCGAAGGCCGAGCACATCGCCGTTGACGCCGCGTCCTGGCCCCTGATCCGGGACATGGGGATCGACGCGTTCCTCTCCGCGGCGGCCCCCGCCACCCTCTTGCTGGCCAACGAGGAGGAGACCCGGACGCTGGCCGGGGAAGCCGAGGACGCGGCAGCCGAGCTGGCCTCGCGGTTCGGCTGGGTGGTCGTGAAGCTCGGACCGCACGGGGCCCTCTCGGCTCGCGACGGCGAGGTAACCCGGGTCTCTCCTCCCCTGGTCAGCGAGTCCGACGCCACCGGCGCGGGCGACGCCTTCGACGGCGTGCTGCTGGCCCGCTTGGCCCTGGGGGATCCACACGACGAGGCCCTGGGGAAGGCTGCGGAGGCCGGCGCCACGGTGGCCTCGGGGTCGGATCCATGGCCATGACCGAGTCCCTGGTTCCATCCGAGGAGGTCCGCGGGGCGCTGGAGGAGAACCGCCCCGTGGTGGCCCTGGAGACCAGCGTGATCAGCCACGGCCTTCCCGACCCGTGGGACGGTCGGGCAGCCGAGGCGATGGATCGGGCGATCCGTGAAGAGGGCGCGGTGCCGGCCTGGGTCTGGACCGAGGGAGGACGGCTTCGAGTCGGAGCGTCCGCCGACGACCTGGCCCGGCTGACGCCCGACGCGGCCAAGGTGGCTCGAAGGGACCTACCGTCCGCGCTGGCCTCAGGCGCCCTCGGGGGGACCACGGTGTCCGCGACGATCTGGACCGCCCGTCGGGCCGGGATCGAGGTGGCCGCCACGGGAGGGATCGGCGGGGTCCACCCCGGGTCGGGCGACGTCTCGGCGGACCTGGCCGAGCTGGCCCGGACGCCGGTGACCCTGGTGGCCTCGGGCCCCAAGTCGATCCTGGATCCGGTGGCCACCTTGGAGCGACTGGAGGAGCTGGGCGTGGCCCTGCTCGGCTACCAGACCGACCGGTTGCCGTTCTTCTTCGTCCGCGACTCGGGTCTCGCGTTGGAGCATCGAGCCGAGCGGCCCGAAGACGTGGCCGAGGTGGTGCGCTCCCGAAGGGCTCTGGAGATGGACGGCGCCCTGCTGGTGTGCAACCCGATCCCGGAGAACGCGGCGCTGGATCAGGCCACGGTGAGTGAGGCCGCCACCCGGTGCAGGGCCCGGGCCGAAGCCGAGATCGTGGGCGGGAAAGAGCTGACCCCGTTCCTCCTCGGCTGTCTGGCCGACATCACGGACGGCGCGACCCTCGAGGCGAACTTGTCGCTCCTGGAATCGAACGCGGGCCTCGCCGCCAAGATCGCCACGTCCGTTTTGTGAGTTGTCACCGAATCGTAAAAGAACCGCCGTGGGACCGACGCACGGCCGGGGCACCATTCATCTGCCCACAAAGAGGGAGGAGTCTCATTGCCCCGGTGCCCGTTGTGCGATGGCGCTCGAGTGATCATCGTTCTCGGCGAGACCCGCCGGGGACTGTGTTCCTCGTGCGGAGCCCGGTGGATCCAGGATGGCGAGATCCAGCGCCATGTGGAGCCGGCGGGCCCGGCCGTCGATCAGCGCACCGGAGCTCGATAAGTCATCCGCCTGGGCCCGGGTGAGAACCCGGCCCGAGCGAGCACCCGAGCGCCCTCGCTCTCAGTAACCTGCACGTCTCCCCACCGTTCCACGGCGATCCTTCCGCCGGGGAACCTTCGAGCCTCTGCGGCCAGCGCCTCGAGAGCCTCGTCCAGCCTCTCCGACGACAGTGGTACCAGCCGCCGTCCTCGTCCCTCCACAGCCAGGACCGGAACCCCACCCGCCAGCACCAGCCACGAGCCGGGAACCCTGGCCACCCGAACCATCCGGTCCACCGGGAACGGGAGGATCCTCCCGTAGGGGTTCGCCGGGTCCGCCGCCGCCACGACTCGAACGTCCCGGGATGGCCTGCGCCGCAACCGTTCCACGGCCGAGGGCAGGGCGAACTGGATCCCCGACAGTCCCCCAACGAAGTACCCGCGGCGAACCGATCCCTGCGCCTCCATCGTGGTGAGGGCGTCGACGAGGTGCGGCCAGGGGACCGGGCTCTCGGCGGAGACGGCCATCTCCCGGGCCACCACCCCGTAGGCTCGCAGCAGGCGTTGGGCCCACGCGTCGGCCCTGGCCCCCGGGTCGGCCTCCGGCTCGGGGAGCACGCTCCATCGCCCGTACAACGGAGGCCTTCTCACGTTCGACCGGCGGCTCCGGGAGCGGCGGGCGGGAGGCTCCTTCATCCCCGCCAGGGCGTCGTTGGTCACCCGGCCGGCCCACACCAGCTCGAAGAGGGCCGCGATGGCCTCGTTCTCCTGCAGACCGGTCTCCGCGGCGACCTCGGACAGGAACAGCGCTCCCCTCCGGAGCAACGATTCCTCGACCACCGACTCCACCGGAGCCTGAGAAGGACGCACCAGCAGGCCGAGCCCCTCCCGAGGCAGCAACGTCACCCGGCCGCCGGGAAGGCCCTGCCACCGGTACTCGCCCGCTGCGATCAACCGCTCCGCGGCCGAGGTGTCACCGCCGGGGAATCGGCCCGACAGGACCTCGGACATCAGGATGGCCGCCGGAACCGGCAGCCCCGCCAGCCGATCGAGGACCTCCAACGCCGCCGGCTCGCCCGTCCCGACGGCGGGCCCCTGCCAGGCAAGGAGGAAATCCGCGTACCGGTGAGGATCCACCGGCTCGACCTCCTTGCGAAGGACCTGGAGGGTCTCCCGGTGGATGCGGCGGAGGTTGTCTGAGTCGACCCACTCCCGTTCCCGGCCCCGGGGGCGGTACCCGCCGGATGCGACGTCGCCGTCGGACTGGAGATCGATGAGCACCGACGCGGCTCGGTCCTCCTCGAGACCGTACCGTTCGGCCACTTCGGCAGCGGTTACCGGTCCCTTCCCCGCCAGGTGGCGCCGAACCACCCGCCGGATCGCGTCGTCGTCGAAGGCCCGGTACTCGTCGAGGTGCCCGGCGTCCACCCACCGGGGCTCACCGGCCACTTCGACCCGCACGGCACGCCCGTCGGCGGCCAATGTCTCCAGCCACTCCCTCCACCGAGGGCCACATCGCTGGCGAACCTCGTCTTCCGAGAGGTCCCCCAAGGCGGCCAGTGCGTCCGCCAGCTCGTCGGGGCTCCGAGGCCGGGATCGGTCGTCGGCCCGCTGGAGGATCCGCTCCACCTGGTCGATGGCTCGTTCCTCCAGGAGGTCGCGGAGGGCATCCGGACGGACCACCCGCGACAGCAGGTCACGGTCCACGGCAAGCAGCTGTGTGCGCCACTCCGCCCTGGGCTGGTCCCCTCCGTAGAGCAGGTTCTGCTGGAAGTCGAACAGGAAGTGCTGGGCGAACGGCGAGGGGATATCCGAGGCCACCCGGTGCACGGCGATGTCGCCGGTGGCCAGCCCGTCGGCAACCTTCCGGAAGTCCCTCACGCGGAGCAGGTCGTCCCAGGCCTCGCGGTACGCCTCCAGGAGCACCGGGAACTCTCCGAGACGCTTGACCACCTGCAGGAGGTCGGCGGCCCGGATGCGCTGGAGCCACAGCGGGGTTCGAAGCCCTGGACCTCGCTTGGGGATCAGCAGAGCCCGGGCCGCGCTCTGACGGAACAGGATCCCGAATATCGGGGAGACCTGGAGCTCCCGGAGCAGGAGCTCGTCCAGGTCCTCGTCGGTGGGAAGGTCGAGGATCTTGTCGATGGGCAGCGGCCCGTCGCGCCCGGAGAACCGGAGCAGGAGTCCGTCGTCGGTGGCCACGCCTTCCACGTCGAGGTTCTCGGCGTCCCGGATCCGGGCGCGGGCCACCAGCATCCAGGCGTTGTGGACCCTCCGCCCGAACGGCGAGTGGATCACCAGACGCTGGTCGCCCATCTCGTCCATGAACTCCTCGACCACCACCGCACGATCCGAGGGGAGCTCGCCCACGGCGTCGCGCTGCTCCGTCAGGTACGTCCGGAGGTTGAGCGCGGCCCGTTCGCCGAGGGCACATTCCTCCCGGAGCCACTCGGTGAAGTCCGGGTCGTCCAGCCGCTCGCCGGCCTCCCGAAGGAACGCCCCGACCCGCACACCGAGCTCGTAGGGACGGCCGGGAACCTCGCCTGCCCAGAACGGGAGGGACGGCAGCGTCCCGGGCGCGGGGATCACCGTGACCTCGTCACGGCCGATGTGGTCGATCCGCCACACCATGGTGCCCAGGAGGAAGGTGTCGCCGGGGCGGGCCTCGAACACGAACTCCTCGTCGAGGTCGCCCAGCCGAGCTCCGGTGTCCGCGTGGACCACTCGGAACTCGCCGCGGTCGGGGATCGCCCCGGCGTTGTTGACCGCCAGCATCCTGGTCCCGGGCCGCGGCCGGACCTCGCCGGTCTCCCGGTTCCACACCACCCGGGGTCTCAGCTCACCGAACCGCGCCGCGGGATACCGCCCCGCCAGCATGGCCAGGACCGCATCGAACCGCGGCCGGTCCATGTCACGGTACGGCCAGGCCCCCCGGATCAGCTCGTAGAGGCTGGAGAAGTTCCACGATCCCCAGCACACCGTGGCGGCGATCTGCTGGGCCATGACGTCCAGACAGGCCTCGGGGATCTCGGTCTCCTCCACCTCGCGGCGGAGCATCCCTCTGGCCACCGCGGCGGCATCCAAGAGGTCCGGCCGGTACTTGGGGATGATCCTGCCGGTGGCCACTTCACCGACCAGATGGCCGGCGCGGCCGACCCGCTGGAGCCCCGAGGTCACGGTCTTGGGGCTCTCCACCTGGACCACCAGGTCGATGGCTCCGATGTCGATCCCCAGCTCCAGCGTGGAGGTGGCCACTAGCGCGGGGAGCGTGCCGGCCTTGAGTTGCTCCTCCACCTCCAGACGGGCCTCCCGGGAGATGCTGCCGTGATGCACCCGGGCGATCGTCTCGCCGGCCCGATCGTTGATCTGTCTCGCGCTTCGCTCGGCCAGGCGGCGGTTGTTGACGAACACCAGGGTGGAACGGTGGGTCCGGATCATGTCGTGGAGCTGGTCGAACACGTTGGGCCACACGCTCTCTCCGGGGAGCTCGCGGTAGTCGTCCACGGGGGCCTCGACCACCAGGTCGATCTCCTTCCGACCGCCCGAGTCCAGGACCCGAACCGGTCGGGGACGTCCCCGCTCCTGTCCTCCGAGCCACGCCGCCACCCGCTCGGCCGGACGAACGGTGGCGGACAGGCCGACCCGCTGGAAGGGCCGGCCCACCAGCCAGGCCAGACGTTCCAGGGAGAGGGTCAGGTGGGTCCCTCGCTTGTCGTGCGCCAGGGAGTGGACCTCGTCCACGATCACCGCCTCGACGCCGGACAGGGTGGCCGAGGCCGGCTCGGAGGTGAGCATGAGGTACAGGGACTCCGGCGTGGTGATCAGGACGTCCGGCGGATGCTTGACCAGCCGCTGGCGATCTCGCTGGGGCGTGTCCCCCGAGCGGATCCCGGCCCGGATCTCGGGTAGCTCCACGCCGAGGCGCTCCGCCACGCCACGCATCCCGGCCAGAGGCACCTCGAGGTTCCGGTGGATGTCGTTCCCCAGCGCCCGAAGCGGCGTGACGTACAACACCCGTACGCGTTCCTCATCGATCGGCTCGCGGGCCAGGCGGTCCAGGAACACCAGGAACGCAGCGAGGGTCTTCCCCGACCCCGTGGGAGCCACCACCAGGGCCGACTCGCCGCCGGCCAGCGCCGGCCAGGCCAGCTCCTGGGCCGGAGTAGGTTCACCGAAGGCTTCCTCGAACCACGTCCGGGCCACTTCGCCGAGGACCGAGAGGGAGTCGTTCACCGCCCGGCCATGGTACGCCCGGGCGCCGATACGTCAGGAGGGTAGGCGGACCCGTCCGGAGGGCTTTCCGGCCAGCGCAGCCGGGGCGGCGCTCACCATCCCTTCGGCCGCCAGGGCCTCGACGGCGCGGCGCACACCGTCGGCGG
>DAITPV010000055.1:0-10440 GCA_036833435.1 Actinomycetota bacterium
TGGCGGGTCCCGGCCGTCAAGTGGCTGATGGTCGAGTCGCTGTTCCTCGGGGGCGTGGGGATCTACGCGTTCTACGCGCTCCAGCCGTACCTCCTGGAGCTGTACGGGGATCCCGAGGCCTACCAGATCGCCGGCCTGGTGGCCGCGATCGTGGCCGGGGCCCAGATCGTGGGTGGGATGACGGCGCCCCGGATCCGCCGCCTGTTCCATCGTCGGACCACGGCCCTGCTCACCATCGGCGCGATCGGCGTGGTCGCCCTGGCCCTGATCGGCGTGTTCCAGAGCTTCTGGGCAGTGGTGGCGCTGATCGTGGTGTGGGCCCTGGTATTCGCGGCCTCGATGCCGATCCGCCAGACGTACGTGAATGGCCTGATCCCGTCGCAGCAGCGGGCCACGATCCTGTCGTTCGACTCCATGATGGCCTCCGCCGGCGGGGTTTGGGCCCAGCCGGTCCTCGGCCGGGCCGCCGACGTGTGGGGATACGGTCCCTCGTACGTCCTGGGTGCCGCGATCTCGGCCATCGGCCTGCCGTTCGTCCTGCTGTCGCGCCGGCAGAACGCTCCCGCCGACGTGATCAAGGCCCCCCAGGACGTCAGCGAGGAGTCAGTCACCGCGCCCGAGGGCGTGAGCGACGAAGAGGCGTGATCGCTACTCGTGGGCGATGGCCCGCAGGATGTCCAGCCTCGCCGCCTGACGGGCCGGACGGAGCGCGGCCAGGACCCCGATAGCCGCCGCGACCAGGACGTAGATCACCAGCTGCCCTCCGGGGATCGCCAGCTCGCTGATCCCTACGTCGCTGAGGGCCTGGACCATGGCCCACCCGAAGAACATCCCGACCAGCGTCCCCAGCAGCGACCCGAACACCGCGATGATCACCGATTCCCATCGGATCATCGATCGGACCTCCCGGCGACTCATCCCGATCGCGCGGAGGAGACCGATCTCCCGGGTTCGCTCGTAGATGGACAGGGCCAACGTGTTGACGATGCCGATCGCGGCGATCCAGATGGCTAGGCCGAGCAGGGCGGCCACCAACCCGAACAGCTGGTCGATGAGGGCCGCCTGGCTGGCGCGGTATTGCGCCTGGTCCTCGACCTTGACGCTGGGGAACTCCTCGGCCACTCGGTCGGCGGCCCCCCGAGCCTCTGCTTGGCTGACCCCGGGGGCCGTCCTGGCCAGAACCAGGAAGTCGAGCTGGGCCACGAAGTTCTGCTCGTAGGTGGGCAGGTTGACCACGTACGGCCCCAGGATCCGGTCGTCGGTGTAGATCCCCTCGATCCGGAGCCGCTGCGCTCCGGTGCGAGCGAACTCGGCATCGATCGCGTCACCGAGATCCCACCCGTTGGTGGTGGCCTGGTCCTCGAACACCAGGATCTCACCGTCGCCCAGGTCGGCGACGCTGCCGGCCTTCATCTCGATCTGGATCACGTCCTCGACGGTGGCGGTGTCCACCCCCTGGAGCTGTTGAGCGGCTCCCCGGATCCCGAAGGTGCCCACCCGGAAGGGCGTCACGCTGGCGAACGTGCCGTCAGACCGCATCCGGCCCGCAACGTCCTGGCTGAACCCCATGAACGTCTCGCTCGACACCAGGTAGTCGGCTTTCACGGTCTCCCGGAGGATCTTGTCGGAGGAGGCCTTGACGGACTGAGCGAAGATGCTGACGAACGCCACCAGTCCTAGGCCGATCATCAGGGCGGCCGCGGTCGAGGCGGTCCGCTTCGGATTGCGGATGGCGTTCTCCCGGCCGAGTTTCCCGGACATCTTCGCCAGGCGGGGGAGTGGCGCCCCAAGGAACCGGGCCACCGGCCGAACGATCAACGGGCTGAGGGCGGCTACCCCGATGAACACGGTGAGGGCTCCCGTGCCCACCACCGCTGCGGCGTTGGACAGGCCGCCGAACAGGCCCAGGATCAGGATCCCCACCCCCACGGCGGTGATCACCGTGCCGGTGATAGTCCGACGCCGGGAACCTCGGTACTCGGTCGGCTGGCTCTCACGAAGGGCGGCGATCGGCGGCACCCGGGAGGCGCGAACGGCCGGGACGATCGAGGAGACCAGGGTGGTGCCCACCCCCACCACGAAGGCCACGATGATCGTCCGGGGGAGGAGCTGGAGGGTGGTGCTGGGAAGATCGACGCCGAACGCCTTGAGAAGCTCCCGCAGCCCGATGGCGATCAGGAACCCCGCCCCCAGGCCCACCGCCGAGGCGAAGATCCCCACGATGGCCCCTTCCGCGATCACCGAGCGCTGAACCTGTGCTGGGGTCGCGCCCAGGGCCCGGAAAAGGGCCAGCTCGCGGGTCCGTTGGGTGACCAGGATCTGGAAGGTGTTGTAGATGATGAAGGCCCCGACGAACAACGAGATCGCCGCGAACACCAGCAGCGAGATATTGAAGATCGACAGCGAGTCGTTGACGTCTCCGGCGGTCTGCTGAGCGGACTCAACTCCGGTCCGAGCCTGGTAGCCGGCAGGAAGCACGTCGGCGACCCGGCTCTTGAGTGTCTGGGAGCTCACTTCCGGCTCGGATGACGCCAGGATCGAGTCGAACATGCCCCGTCCGTCGAAAGCGATCTGGGCGGTGTCGGGATCGAAGGCCACCATGGTGGCTCCTGCGAGGTTGTCGGCCTCCCCGAAGCCCGCCACCCCCACGATGGTGGCGTCCATCGACGGGCCCTGGAGGAGCACCGTGACCCGGTCTCCGACCTGAAGCTCCGCGGTCCTGGCCGTCAGGGCGTCGACCACGATCTCGCCCTCGATGGTGGGGGAGCGACCCGTGCGCAGCCGCCACTGGTTCAAGTCGGGATCGTCGCTCCAGGTCATCCCGAGAGTTGGAGCGCTCGTCGGAGAGATGGCTTCCCCGTCCTCGTCCACGAGTTGGGCGTACCCGCTGAGGGTCCCCTCAGCGGTCTGGACGCCGTCGACCTCCCGGATCGTCTCCAGCAGGCTGCCGGGGACACGCTCCCCGGTGCCCGCTCCCTCGCCGGCGATGCCCCCCGGGTCGAACTCGGCCACCCCGGTGACCTCCACCGCCACGCCGCGATTGGCCGTGGCGAACAGATCGTCGAACACCCGGCTGATGGTGTCGGTGAGGATGAACGTGCCCGCCACGAACGCCACTCCCAGCACCACGGAGAGCGCCGTCAGGCCCAGCCGGACCTTGCGGGCGAACAGCCCCTTGAACGTCGCCCGCCACATCGTCAGTCGCCGCCCAGGGACTTCATCCGGTCCAGCACCCGTTCCGGGGTGGGCTGGGCCATCTCATCGACGACTTTTCCGTCGGCCAGAAAGATCACCCTGTCGGCGTAGCTCGCTGCGATCGGGTCGTGGGTCACCATGACGATGGTTTGCTCGAACTCGCGAACCGCTCGCTGCAGGAACGCCAGGATCTCCGCACTCGCTCGGGAGTCCAGGTTTCCGGTGGGCTCGTCGGCGAAGACGATCTCCGGCCGGCTGACCAGGGCCCGAGCGGCCGCTACGCGCTGCTGTTGGCCGCCTGACAGCTCTGCGGGGCGGTGGGAGAGGCGGTCTCGAAGGCCGACCGTGTCGATGACGTCGTCCATCCACGCCTGATCCGGCTCCCGGCCGGCGATGTCGATCGGCAGGGTGATGTTCTCGGATGCCGTGAGCGTGGGGACGAGGTTGTACGACTGGAACACGAACCCCACCTTGTCGCGCCGCAAGATGGTCAGCTGCTTCTCGTCAAGGGAGGACAGGTCCACGTCACCGATGAACACCGTGCCCTCGGTGAGCAGGTCGAGCCCCGCCAGACAATGGAGGAGCGTCGACTTGCCGGATCCGGAGGGCCCCATGATGGCGGTGAAACGGGCGGCGGGGAACTCCACCGTGATCCCGTCGAGGGCGCGAACAGCAGCATCCCCCTCGCCGTAGATCTTGACTGCCTCGACCGCCCGGGCCGCGGCGGCTTCAGGCATTCGCGTCGCTTCCAGACATGGGTGGTTTTGTACCACGGGATCTGAGCACGGCTCGTCCGTGTGCGTCATGCTTTCCGAAAGGAGGGTGCACGTGGAGAAGCGGGCGCTCGGTCAGGGGCTCGAGGTCTCAGCCCTGGGGCTTGGCTGCATGGGGATGTCGGAGTTCTACGGATCGGCGGACCAGGACGAGGCTCTTGCCGTGATCCACCGGGCCCTCGACCTGGGGGTCACGTTCCTGGACACTGCGGACGTGTACGGTCCGTTCACCAACGAGCGGCTGGTCGGAAAGGCCATCGCCGGCCGGCGCGACGAGGTCGTGCTGGCCACGAAGTTCGGCAACGTCCGGCGTCCCACTGGCGAGCGCCTGGGGATCCGGGGTGACCCCGAGTACGTCCGCGAGGCGTGTGACGCGTCACTGGAGCGCCTGGGCGTGGACGCCATCGACCTGTACTACCAGCACCGAGTTGATCCTCAAACGCCGATCGAGGAGACCGTGGGAGCCATGGCTGAGCTGGTTACCGCGGGCAAGGTGCGCCACCTGGGACTCTCCGAGGCGGCGCCCGCCACCATCCGCCGGGCCAGCGCCGTCCATCCGATCACGGCCCTGCAGACGGAGTACTCGATCTGGAGCCGGGACCCGGAAGAGGAGATCCTTCCAACCGTAAGGGAGCTGGGCATCGGGTTCGTGGCCTACAGCCCCCTTGGCCGGGGGTTCCTGTCCGGACGGTTCCGTTCCCTCGATGATCTGGACGCCGACGACAACCGGCGCAATCACCCGCGGTTCCAGGGCGAGGCCGGCAGCCGGAACCTCGAGCGGGTGGAGCGGGTCCAGGCCATCGCCGGAGACAAGGGGGTCACCCCGGCCCAGCTCGCTCTGGCCTGGGTGCTCTCCCGAGGAGACGACATCGTTCCCATCCCCGGAACCAAGCGCATCCGGTACCTGAAGGAGAACGTGGCAGCGCTCGAGGTCGAGCTGACCGAAGACGACCTGGCCGCCATCGATGCGGCGCTTCCCAAAGGGACGACCGAAGGCGACCGGTACCCCGATATGTCTCAGGTCAACATCTGACCGACCCTCCGTAGCCCGCTTCGCCGTCTTCGTCCGGTTCCGCAGGGCGATCGGTGGCCGTCCGCGAAGGGGAACGAGCGTGCTCTGTCGAATGTCATCTACGTGAGGCGGAGACTCGCCGCGGCCGTGCTGGGGGTCTCGCTCCTCGCGACCTTCGGGGCCCAAGGGCTCTCGTCGGCCGGATCCCGGCCTCCGGAAGCGAAGCTGGGGCGTCCGCTGGACCGATCCACCCTTCCCCTCGGCCACGAGGGCCGGTGGATCACCGACGCCGAGGGACGGACCGTGATCCTCCACGGCGTCAACATGGTGGCCAAGCTCCCGCCCTACGATCCCGCAGCGTGGGGGTTCGGCGCCGACGACGCGGCGTTCCTGGCGGCCCAGGGGTTCAACACGGTTCGTCTCGGCATCATCTACAAGGGTCTGGAGCCGCAGCGAGGGCGCTACAACGAGACGTATCTCAACTCCATCGCCAAGACCGCGCGGCTCCTGGGACGCCACGGCATCCACGTCCTGGTTGACTTCCATCAGGACCTGTTCAACGAGCGGTTCAGCGGCGAGGGATTCCCTGACTGGGCCGTCCTGGACGACGGGCTCCCCGCGCAGCCCGACGCCGGATTCCCCGGCAACTACTTCGTGATGGCCGCCCTGTGGCGGGCCTACGATCACTTCTGGGCCAACGACCCGGCGGCCGATGGAACGCCACTGCAGGACGCCTACGCCACGGCGTGGCGGCAGGCGGCCATTCGGCTTCGTCAGGAGCCGGCGGTGCTCGGCTACGACATCTTCAACGAGGCGTGGCCGGGCAGCCAGTGGACAACCTGCCTCAACACCCAGGGCTGCCCGCTGTTCGACGCTGAGGTCACGGAATTCTCCCGGAAGGTGTTCGACGAGATCCGGAAGGTCGACCCCACCAAGATGGTGTTCTACGAGACTCACCCGGTCTTCGGCAGTGGAGCCGATGTGAGCATCGGCGACGTCGGTGACGACAACGCGGGGTTCTCTTTTCACGTCTATTGCCTGGGGTCCACCGTCGGCCTTCCCGCGGATGTCCTGGGCCCCGCCGCCTGCCCCCTGGGGATCGACCGGCCGTTCGAGCGAGCGGAGGCCCATGCCGAGCGCACCGGCGATGCGTTGCTACTGTCGGAGTTCGGGGCCACCGACGAGCTGGGCCCCTTGCTGCGCGACATCGAGGCTGCGGACCGCCACATGATGTCCTGGCAGTACTGGTCGTACTTCAACCGCGACCCGTGCTGCGAGCGTCCGCACGAGGGGATCATCCACGACCTGTCCGTGCCCCCCGAGGGCGACAACGTCAAGCAGGAGAAGCTCGACGTTCTGGTCCGGCCGTTCCCGAGAGCGGTGGCCGGAGTCCCAACCTCGTACGCATTCCATTCCGCCGCCGAGGACCGGATGTTCGAGCTGACCTACGAGACCGACCCGTCGATCTCCGCACCCACCGAGGTCTTCGTCCCTGTCTCGCGTCACTACCCGCAGGGATACGAGGTGGCCGTCACCGGGCCGGCGCGGATCGTCTCGGTTCCCGGCGCAGCCCTGCTCCGTCTCCGAACCACGGGTCCGGGGACGGTGCACGTCACCATCACCCGGTAGCCCGGGCAGGACGCTCTAGACCGCTCGGCGGTACCGGCGGACGGCGATCGGCGCGAACACCAGGAGGATTCCCGCGGACCACGCCAGCGACTGGAGGACGTGGGACGTGGCCGGGAATCCCAGGACCAGGTCCCGGATGGCGGAGGCGGTCACCGAGACCGGTTGATGCTCGGCGAAGCCCTGGAGCCAGTCCGGCATCGTGCTCACCGGCACGAAGGCGGACGACGCGAACACCAGCGGCGCGACGATCGGGAACGCCGCCGCCTGCGCCGACTCGGGGTCTCCGACCGCCAGGCCGAGTGTGGCGAAGAGCCACGAGAGGGCGTAGGCGAACAGGAGCACCAGCAACATGCCGCCCAGGAACGCCAGAGCGTTGGTGTGGACCCGGAAGCCCACCGCGAACCCCACCACGCTCATGAGAGCCACCACGAACACGTTCCGCACCAGGTCGGAACCCGTTCTTCCGGCGAGGACCGCTGAGCGAGACATTGGCAGGGCGTGGAACCGTTCGAGCAGCCCGGTCTTGAGGTCGGCGGCCAGCCCCACGGCTGTTCCGATGGCCCCGAACACCGTCGCCTGCACGAAGACCCCGGGCATCAGGTAGTCCACGTAGGGGATTGGGCCGGTGTCGATGGCACCCCCGAAAACGAAGCGGAACATCACCACGAAGATCACGGGCTGGATGGTGGAGAACACCAACAGCTGGGGGACGCGGCGCAGATGGATCAGGTTCCGCCACACGATAGCCGTGGAGTCCCGGGCCGCCGCGGTCACTCGGGCGAATCCCCGGCGGGGGAAGACCGCGGTGACAGCGCTCATTCGGAGCCACCCGCGTGAACCAGGGCTTCGTCCGAGGGTTCCGCATGGCGCCCGGTCAGTGCGAGGAACACGTCGTCGAGGCTCGGCTCTCTGACCGCCATGCGGCTGGGGGTCAGGTCCTGCGCGTCGAGCGCTCGCAGCACCCCGATCAGGGCTCCGGGCCCTCCGTCGGACGAGAGTCGGATCGTGCGTCCTTCTCGCTCACGCGAACCCGCGTTCAGCCCGGCCAGCACCCCTTCGGCCCGGGTGGCCCTGGTTTCATCGGCCATCTCGATCTCGATGACCGTGCCGCCGAGCCGGTCCTTCAGCTGCGTGGGGGTGCCTCTGGCGATCACCCGTCCCACGTCCACCACGGCGATGTCGTCGGCCAGCCGGTCGGCCTCCTCGAGGTACTGGGTGGTGAGCAGGACCGTGGTTCCTCCGGCGACCAGGTCCTCGATCATCTCCCACAGGTCGTTCCGACCCTGGATGTCCAGACCGGTGGTCGGCTCGTCCAGGAACAACACCGGCGGTCGCTGCACCAGGGCGGCGGCAACGTCCAAACGCCTTCGCATCCCACCGGAGTACGTCTTCACCGGACGATCGGCCGCCTCGGCGAGGCCGAAGTGCTCGAGGAGCTCGTGGGCCCGGGGCAGGATCTGCGGCTTGGGGACCTGGGCCAGCCTCCCGATGAGCCGGAGGTTCTCCCGGCCGGTGAGGTTCGGATCGACCGCGGCAGCCTGCCCGGCCAGCCCGATCACCGATCGCACCATCTCTGCCTCCCGGACCACGTCGTGGCCGAGGACCGAGGCGCGCCCGCCGTCCGGCTCCAGGATCGTGGTGAGGATCCGAACGGCCGTGGTCTTGCCGGCTCCGTTGGGCCCCAGGAGCCCGAACACCGACGCCGGCGGGACGTCGAAGTCGATCCCATCGAGGGCCACGACCGAACCGAACGTCTTCCGCAGGCCTTCGACCAGGATGGCGGGGTCGGTCATACGAGCATCACTCCCAGGGTATCGCGCTATCCGCGATCGACCATGCGACGGAGCCGGGTCAGACGGTTTCGGCCTGGGCGGCGCGGGTCCTGGCCTCCTCGATCAACGTCTCGGCTTCGGCCAGGTCACCCCACCCTTCCACGCCGGTGGGCTTTCCTTCCAGGTCCTTGTAGACGGCGAAGAAGTGGTCGATCTCGTTCCGCAGGCTCTCGGGGATGTCCTGGTAGACCCGCAGCGACGACCACGTGGGGTCGCGCAGCGGCACGCACATGATCTTCTGATCCGGCCCCTTCTCGTCCCACATCCGGAACACCCCGATCGGCCGCGCTCGGATCCGGCAGCCGGGGAAGGTCGGCTCGCTTACCAGGACCATGGCGTCGAGAGGGTCGCCGTCCTGGCCCAGGGTCCCTTCCACGAAGCCGTAGTCGGCCGGGTACACCATGGAGGTGAACAGCATCCGGTCCAGGACCAGGCCGCCGGCTTCGTCGTCGTACTCGTACTTGTTCCGGGAGCCCCTGGGGATCTCCACGTACACGAGGACCGGCTCCGGCTCCACGAGGCGATGATACGCAGATGACCATCAGGCTCGCGCTGGCCGGAGACACGATGCTCGGCCGAGGGGTCGCGGAGCGGCTCGAATCCGCGCCGCCCACGTCGCTGTTCTCTCCGGACCTGGTGGAGGTGGTTCGGGAAGCGGACCTGGTGGTCCTCAACCTGGAGTGCTGCATCTCCGACCGCGGCGAGCCGTGGCCGGATCCGGCCAAGCCGTTCTTCTTCCGCGCCCCGCCCGCGGCGGTGGAAGCGCTCGTCCATCTCGGGGTGGACTGCGTGACGCTGGCCAACAACCACGCCCTGGACTTCGGGGAGCCGGCGCTCCTGGATACCTTCGAGCACCTGTCCTCGTCAGGCATCGCCTGGGCGGGGGCGGGACTCGACGTGGCCCGAGCCCGGACTCCGGTGGTCCTGAAGAAGAACGGGTTCCGGCTCGCCGTGGTGGGCCTCACCGACCATCCGGCCGAGTTCGCCGCCGGACCCGGCAAGCCGGGAACCGCCCATGCGGATCTCCGGCACGAGATGCCTCCATGGGTCGCCGGGTCCATCGCTGGTGCCCAGGCCGATGCGGTCCTGGTCACCCCGCACTGGGGACCCAACATGACCCCGGGCCCGGTCCCGCACGTCATCGCTGCTGCGCGGGCCCTGGAGGACGCCGGAGCGACCCTGGTGGCGGGACATTCCGCGCACGTGTTCCACGGGGTCGCCGGACGAGTCCTCTTCGACCTCGGCGATTTCCTGGACGACTACGCGGTCGACCGGGACATGCGGAACGACCTCGGCCTGCTGTGGCTCGTGGACATCGACGAGCACGGACCGCGCCGCCTGGAGGGCGTGCCGCTGGCCCTGGACTTTTGCCACACCCGGCTCGCGGAGGGGGAAGAGGCGGCGTGGGTGCGACGGCGGTTCCGGCAGGCGTGCGCCGAGCTCGGCACCGAGGTCGAAGAGCGAGACGGTCGCGTGGTCGTCACCTGGTGAGATGGGTCATCCTGTCCTCATGGCCAGGCTCCAGGGCTACCGCTTCGGCCACCTCATGGTCGACGGTCGAGAGGAGACGCGGGACGTCATCGTGCTGCCCGGCCGGGTGGTTCGGAACTGGTGGCGGCGCGACGGCCACGGTCTGGTCCTCGAGGATCTGGAGGACGTGCTGAACGATCTGCCCGAGCGGCTGATCGTGGGGACCGGAGCGACCGGGCAGATGCGACCCGATCCCCAAACCCTCGACCGGCTCCGGGAACGCGGCGTGACCGTCGAGGTGGCCCCCACCGACGAGGCCGTGAAGCTGTTCGCGGAATCCGACCCGGCTCGCACCGCGGCGGCCCTTCACCTGACCTGCTGAGCTTGGCCGGCGCCCTGCTGGTCGGAGCGGGCCTCGTCCTCGGGGCGGGGGACTGGATGGCCGTGGCTCGCGGAAGTCGCCGCGCCGAGTACGTCCTCAAACCGCTGACCATGGCGGTCCTGATCGCCGCGGCGATCGCGCTCAGAG
>DAITPV010000056.1:0-10340 GCA_036833435.1 Actinomycetota bacterium
ACCGGCGCTCGAGCTCCCGCTCGCGCTGCTCGCGCGCTTCCTGCTCCGATCGGCGCCGATCCCGCTCGGCGAGCGAGGCCTCCACGAACTCGCGCTCCTCCGGCGTGAGCGTGACGCTCGAGCCATGCCGCCAGGTCTCGAACTGATCCAGCCGCGATCCCGTTACCAGGAACGAGGGGTCGCGGTCCGCGTCGATCCACTCCCGAGTGGCGCCCGCCACCCGGCGCTCGGTCCGGAGGTCCTCGCGGGCTTCGTCGATCCACCGGCGGAGCCGGCCCCACGCCGTGAGCAGGGCCTCGTGAGCCAGCTCGACGGTCGGCGTGCCCGTTCGCGAGTCCCGGTCGAACGAGAGCAAACGCGAAGCCCCGAAGGAATCGATCACGCTCGTCATCGCTCGCTGATCGAGCTCCAGGGAGTCGAGCTCCGACCGCGGCACGGGGCGGCGTGTGTCCTCGGTCCCCTCGCCCAGGGCCACCATGCGCAGGAAGAGCTGCCGAGTGGTCTCTTTCCCTTCCTCGTCGAGGTCTCCGAACAGCTCCTCGGCCCGGCGACCCAGGGCTCCCGAGACACCACCCACCGCTCGGTACGTGTCGAGGGTGAGGATGTGATCGTCCCGTCGCTCGAACAGTTCGGTCAGCGCGTACTGCATGAGAGGCAGGCCTCCGGGCTCGTCGGCGACCTCGCCGAGCATCTCAACCACCAGTCCTTGCTCGAGCCGCACGTCGACGCGCTCGGCAGGCTTGGAGATGGCTCGCTCGAGCTCCTCGGGGGACAGCGGGATCACCACCTCCACCCGTGAGCGGAGCAGCTCGGCGAAGCCTCGGTAGAGCAGGGGTCGGTCGTAGAAGTCGGCGCGGAGGGTGACGACCACCCGAAGTCTGCTGTGTGGATCCGCGACGGCCGCCTCGAGGCTCTCGAGGAAGTGGGTGCGCACCGCTTCGTCGGCCACCAGGGTGAACACTTCCTCGAACTGGTCGATGAGCAAGAGGAGCTCCGAGTCATCCGCGGGAAGGACCCGCTTGGCGGCACGGAGCAGACCGCGGTCATCTCGTTCCAGCTGCTCCATCAGGCTGCTCGGCGGATTGACCGCCACCCGCAGGAGCGCCGCTTCCAGCTCGTCCAGCGGGTGGGCCCCGGGGAGCATCTCCGCGATCAGCCAGTCGCTCGAGTCGGGCAGGGCCCCGCGACGGATGGACGGGATCAACCCGGCTCGGACGACGGAGGACTTCCCGCTTCCGCTCGGGCCGACCACCGCCAGGAACCGGGTCTGGCCGAGTCGCTCCACGAGCTGGCCGGTGAGCTCCTCCCGGCCGAAGAAGTCCGGCGCGTCCCCCTCCTCGAACGCCCGAAGCCCCTTGTAGGGGTTGGCCACCATCGCCCCGGGCACCGCCGGGGCGAGTCGCGCCGCCGAGGCACCGAGCGCCCGTCGGAACGCGGTGTCCTCCGACGCATCCTGCGCCTCGGCCCGGAGCCTGATGACCTGGACCGGCTCGGGGAGGCCCTTGAGACGAACGGATCCGCGATCCACGGTCGTCACGCCCTCGACCTTCCGAGCGAGGTGGACGACTTCTCTGCTCGCCAGGACCTCGGCGGGTCCAGCCAGCGAGCAGAGCCGGGCGGCCAGGTTGAGCGCCCCGCCCCGGTAGCCGTCCTCGACGGGGACCGCTTCACCCGCGTCGAGGCCGATCCCCACGGGAAGGGGCAGCTTGGGGTCGGCCACCGTCTCATCGACGAATCGCCGTTGGAGATCGATCGCCGCCCGGATGGCCTGTCGGGCCGAGTCGAACACCACCAGCGCTTCATCGCCGCGAAGTTCGGTCAGCTCGCCCCCGTGGGCTTCCACGCCCTCCCGCACCAGCGTGGCGAACCGGGAGGCCAGCTGGGCGGCTGCCTCGTCGCCTCGCTCGGCGGAGAACACGGTGTACCCACGGATATCCGCGATCAGGAACGTGAGGATGGCCCCCGAAGGGGATCCGGAACCTTGCTTGGTCTGCATTCCGCCTTTTGCTCGCCTGGGAGGGATCGCCAGAGGGGAGTATGAGGCCAAACGTCATCCCCGAACAGTGATTTGCGAGCAGGAATGAAACGTGTTCTACTTTTCCCATGGCCGGCCATTCCGGGGCTTCGGAGGTCCTTTCTGCCCCTCACGTCCTGGAGTACCCGTACAAGCGGAGCGTGGGTCCCGTCATCGGGCGGTTCCTGTCAGGCCTCCGGGATGGGCGGATCGAGGGCGTCCGGGCGCCGTCCGGCAGGGTCCTGGTCCCTCCGGCCGAATACGACCCGGAGACCGGCGAGGCCACCGGCGAGTTCGTCGAGGTGGGCACGTCGGGCGAGGTCACGACGTGGGCGTGGGTCACCGAGCCCCGTCCCAAGCATCCCCTGGACCGTCCCTTTGCCTGGGCACTGATCCGCCTCGACGGCGCCGACACCGCGATGCTCCACGCCGTCGACGCCGGCGAGGAGTCCGTGATGCGCACCGGGTTGCGGGTCCGGGCCCGGTGGGCGGACGAGCGCTCGGGCCACATCACCGACATCGCGTGCTTCGAGCCCGAGGAGGCCGGGTGACCGAAGAAGCCGCCCAGCCGGTCACCATGTTCGTCTCCCCGGTGCGGCTCGAGTACGACTACACGCCGGGCAGGGCGACGTCCGCATTCCTGCGGCAGGTGGTGGGCGGCACCCTGACCGGACGGGGGTGCGGGACGTGCGGGAAGGTGTACGTCCCGTCCCGCGAGGTCTGTCCCCGGTGCGGCGTCCCCACCGACCGCGATGTCGAGATCTCGGACCGGGGGACCATCTCCACGTTCTGCGTGGTGAACCTCCCGTTCGCCGGACAGGCGGTGGAGTGCCCATACGTGTGCGCCTCGGTGCTGCTCGACGGCTCCGACACCCCGGTGTTCCACCTGATCCAGGAGGCCGATCCGCAGGACGTCCGGATGGGGATGCGTGTCGAGGCCGTGTGGGCGGACCCCGGCGACCGCGAGCCCACGCTCGGCAGCATCAAGTACTTCAAGCCAACCGGCGAGCCGGACACGCCGCTGCGACAGATCGAGGGGGTCCCCGATGCGTGAGGTGGCGGTGGTCTCGTTCGCCCAAGCTCCCAACGTCCGCCGCGACGCGGCCCGCAGCGAGACCGAGATCCTGGCCCCCGTGGTCACCGAGGCGGTTGAGCGCTCCGGGATCCCCCGGGAGGAGATCGGATTCACGGTGTCCGGCAGCGCGGACTACACCGCCGGCCTGCCGTTCGCCTTCGTCAGCGGCCTCGACGTGATCGGAGCGTGGCCGCCGATCCGGGAGTCGCACGTGGAGATGGACGGGGCCTGGGCCCTGTACGAAGCGTGGGTCCGCCTCCAGCACGGGGACCTGGACTCCGCCCTGGTCTACGCGTTCGGGAAGTCGTCCACCGGCGACCTCGGGGAGGTCCTCGCCATCCAGCTGGACCCGTACTACGTCTCGCCGTTGTGGCCGGACCCCGTGAGCCTGGCCGCGCTTCAGGCCCGGGCGTACCTGGAAGCCTCCGGCCGCACCGAGGCCGACCTGGCTGAGGTCGCTGCTCGGAGCCGCCGTGACGCCCGGTCCAACCCGAACGCCCAGGTGGCGCACGACCGCACGCCCGAGGACCTCCTGTCGGAGCCGTACCTGGTCTCGCCGCTCCGGAAGCATGACGTTCCCCCCATCACCGATGGCGCCGCCGCGGTGGTGCTGGCCGCCGGCGACCTGGCCCGGAAGCTCACCGATCGGCCGGCGTGGATCCGGGGCATCGACCACCGCATCGAGCCACATTCGCTGGGCGCCCGAGACCTGGCGACTTCTCCCTCGACCGCCCTGGCGGGACGGAACGCCGGCGTTCCCGATAGGCCTGTGGACGTCGCGGAGCTTCACGCGCCGTTCACCCACCAGGAGCTCATCCTTCGGGAGGCTCTGGGCCTGGGCGACGAGGTGTCCGTCAACCCCTCCGGAGGCGCGCTGGCCGCCAACCCCTTGATGGTGGCCGGCCTGACCCGGATCGGGGAGGCCGCCACCCGCATCAGCTCGGACGGCGCGTCGCGGGCGGTGGCCCACGCCACCTCTGGCCCGTGCCTGCAGCAGAACCTGGTGTGTGTCCTGGAGGCGGCATAGATGGGAAACGCGTGCGCGGTCATCGGGATCGGACAGACCCAGCACGCCGCGGAGCGCAACGACGTGTCGATGCCGGGGCTGGTCCGGGAGGCTGCCACTCGGGCCCTGGATGACGCCGGGCTGAGGTGGGCGGACATCGACGCCGTGGTCATCGGCAAGGCCCCCGACATCTTCGAGGGCGTGATGATGCCCGAGCTCTTCCTGGCGGATGCGCTCGGGGCCACTGGGAAGCCCATGCTTCGCGTGCACACCGCCGGCAGCGTGGGTGGATCGACGTCGGTGGTGGCCGCCAGCCTGATCCAGGCGGGAATCCACGACCGGGTCCTGACCGTGGCGTACGAGAAGCAGTCGGAGAGCGACACGATGTGGGCCCTGGCGCCCAAGATCCCGTTCAACCCGCCGGTCGTGGCCGGTGCGGGCGGGTACTTCGCCCCCCACATCCGCGAATACATCCGTCGCTCGGGTGCCCCGGATCACGTGGGGATCAAGGTGGCGGTCAAGGACCGGCTGAACGCGCTGAAGAACCCGTACGCCCACCTCCATCAAGAAGACATCAGCTTCGAGCAGGTCTCGGACTCCCCAATGCTGTGGGAGCCGATCCGGTACCTGGAGACCTGCCCGGCCTCCGACGGCGCGTGCGCCATGGTCCTGGCGTCGGAGAGCGCTGCCGCCTCCGCACCGGCACCGCCGGCATGGGTCCATGGGACCGCGGTTCGGAGCGAGGCCATCAGCGTGGCCGGCCGCGATGAGGTCAACCCCCAGGCCGGCCGGGACTGCGCGGCCGACGTGTACGCCCAGGCCGGGGTCACCGACCCCCGCCGGGACATCGACATGGCCGAGATCTACGTGCCGTTCTCCTGGTACGAGCCCATGTGGCTGGAGAACCTGGGGTTCGCCGACGAGGGAGCGGGCTGGAAGCTGGTGGACGAGGACGCCACCGCGCTGGACGGCGACATCCCCATCGACGCCTCTGGAGGAGTGATGTCCACGAACCCCATCGGCGCGTCCGGGATGCTCCGGTTCGCCGAGGCCGCCCTCCAGGTCCGAGGACAGGCCGGGGAGCACCAGGTGGACGGGGCCCGGCGGGCCCTCGGACACGCGTACGGTGGAGGTTCGCAGTTCTTCGCCATGTGGATCGTGGGAAGCGAGGAGCCGTGAGCCTGGCCCTGACCGACGAGCAGGAGGAGCTCCGCCGCACCGTTCGGCGGTTCCTCGACGAGAAGTCCCCATCCACCGAGGTCCGCAGGCTCATGGAGACGGAGGAGGGCTACGACGAGGCCGTGTGGAAGCAGATGGCCCAGGAGCTGGCCCTCCAGGGGATCCACATCCCCGAGGAGTACGGGGGGCAGGGGTTCTCCTTCGTGGAGCTTGGGATCGTGCTCGGCGAGATGGGCGGGGCCCTGCTCTGCGCCCCGTTCTTCTCCACGGTCGCCCTGGCAGCCAACGCCATCCTGGTCGCGGGCACCGACGAGCAGAAGGCCGCGTTGCTCCCGGGGATCGCCTCCGGCGAGGCCGTGGCCACGCTGGCGCTGGCCGAGCCGGCGGGGCGATGGGACCCGGAAGGCATCGCCCTGGAAGCGTCCTCGAGCGGTGACGGCTATCGGCTCACCGGGACCAAGTCGTACGTCACCGACGGCATCACCGCGAGCCTCATCGTGGTGGCTGCTCGGACCCCGGGAACCACGGGCTCCGAGGGCATCGGGCTGTTCGTGGTCGATGGTGACGCCGACGGCCTGACCCGGAAGAGCCTCCCGGTGCTGGACGCCACTCGGAAGCAGGCGGAGCTGACGTTCGCCGACGTGGCCGCAACGCCGCTCGGGAAGCCCGGCGACGGGTGGCCGGCGCTGTCGAAGGTCCTCGACCAGGCCGCAGTCTGCCTGTCCGCCGAGATGGTCGGTGGGGCCCAGCGCTGTCTGGACACCGCGGTGGCCTACGCCAAGGACCGGGTGCAGTTCGGCAGGCCCATCGGAATGTTCCAGGCCATCAAGCACAAGTGCGCGGACATGCTGGTCAAGGTGGAGTCCGGCCGCGCAGCGGTGGCCTACGCCCTGGTGGCCGCGGCCGAGGAGGACGAGGAGCTCTCGGTGGTGGCTCCGCTGGCCAAGGCGTTCTGCTCGGATGCCTACTTCAACGTGGCGTCGGAGAACATCCAGGTCCACGGGGGGATCGGGTTCACCTGGGAGCACGACGCGCATCTGTACTTCCGTCGGGCAAAGTCCTCCGAGCTGTTACTCGGCGACGCCACCTACCACCGCGACCTCCTGGCCCGCCGCATCGGGATCTGATCGTGGGCCGGCTCGACGGGAAGGTCGCGCTGGTCACCGGAGGCGCGGGTGGGAACGGAGCGGCCACCGCTCGCGCGTTCGTTGAGGAGGGCGCTCGGGTGGCCATCGCCGATGTGGCCTCCGAGCCCGGGATGGCCCTGGCGTCTGAGCTGGGGGACGGAGCTCACTACGTGGGCCTCGACGTGACCGACGAAGACCAATGGAGCTCCGGGGTGTCGGAGGTCCGCGATCGGTTCGGACGGCTCGACGTGCTCATCAACAACGCCGGGATCCTGAGGTTCGGCGGCGTGGAGAGCACGTCGGTGGACGACTACCTGGCCGTGATCCGGGTGAACCAGATCGGTGTGTTCCTGGGGATGCGGGCCGCGGTTCTGGCGATGAAGGAGGCCGGAGGCGGCTCGATCGTCAACGTGTCATCCGTGGAGGGGATCAGGGGCTCGGGCGGCCTGTTGGCGTACTGCGCCAGCAAGTTCGCGGTCCGGGGGATGACCAAGTCCGCGGCCGTGGAGCTGGGGTCCTCTGGGATCCGGGTGAACGCCGTGGAGCCGGGAGTGATCGACACGCCCATGGTCCGGGCCCAGGGCCTCAAGGGGATGGACCTCGACGGGCTGTTCGGGAAGATCCCCGCGGCGCGGGTGGGGCAGCCCGAGGACATCGCCAACCTCATGGTGTTCCTGGCCTCGGACGAGTCCCGGTACTTCACCGGCGCGGACTTCGTCATCGACGGCGGGGCCACCGCGTTCATCGGGTGGGGCGGGGCGTCCCCGGTGCCGGGATAGCCGGTGTTCCTCGACTACACCCCCGAGCAGCGGGCCCTCCGCGACGAGATCCGCGAGTACTTCGCCAAACTGCTGACGCCCGAGGTTCGGGAAGAGCTCGGCCCCAGCCCCGGCGAGCACCAGGGCCCCGTGTACCGACGGGTGGCCAGGCAGATCGGCGAGGACGGATGGCTGGGGATCGGATGGCCGAAGGAGTACGGAGGCCAGGGCCGGGGCGCCGTCGAGCAGTTCATCTTCTTCTCGGAGGCTCGCCGGGCCACCGCTCCCATCCCCGTGGTCACCCTGAACACCGTCGGTCCCACGCTGATGGCGTTCGGGAGCGAGGAGCAGAAGCGGGAGTTCCTGCCGGGGATCCTTCGCGGCGAGATCCACTTCGCCATCGGCTATTCGGAGCCGGCGTCGGGCACCGACCTGGCCTCGCT
This sequence comes from Actinomycetota bacterium, assembly GCA_036833435.1. GTDB lineage: Bacteria > Actinomycetota > UBA4738 > UBA4738 > CALAEC01 > DAITPV01. Next base: position 7,603 of record DAITPV010000056.1, read on the forward strand.
GACCACTCGGGCGGTGCGTGACGGCGACGGGTACCGGATCAACGGACAGAAGGTGTTCACCACCGGAGCGCACGACGCCGACTACATCTGGCTGGCGGCTCGGACCGATCCCCAGGCTCCCAAGCACAAGGGGATCACGATCTTCATCGTGGACACCGCGCTGCCGGGGTTCAAGGTCACGCCGATCGAGACGCTCGACGGCGGACGCACCAACGCCACCTTCTACGAGGACATCCACGTCCCCGCCTCAGCGGTGGTCGGCGAGGAGAACGAGGGGTGGAAGCTGATCACCGCGCAGCTCAACCACGAGCGGATTGCTCTGGCTCCTCCGGGGAGGGTCGAGGGGCTCATGGAAGACGTGCTGGCCTGGGCCCGGGAGAACAACGGACCCAGCGGCCGGCCGATGATCGACGAGCCGTGGGCCCGCCTGGCCCTGGCCAGGGTGAAGGCCAAGGTGAACGCCCTCCGTCTCCTGAACTGGCGACTGGCCTGGGAGCTGGAGGCGGGAGTTCTCAACCCCGCCGACGCGTCGGCGGTGAAGGTGTACGGATCCGAGCTGTTCGTGGAGGCGTACCGGCTCCTCTTGGAGGTGGTGGGACAGGCCGGCGCACTGCGGGCCGGCTCACCGGGTGCGGTTCTCTCCGGCCGGCTCGAGCGGGTGTACCAGTCCGCACTGGTTCTGACGTTCGGCGGCGGGGTCAACGAGGTCCAGCGGGACATCATCGCCACCGTGGGGCTGGGACTCCCCAGATCTCCGCGCGAAGTGCCGTCCAAGGGGCGGACGTGAGCGGGACCGAGGCGGCCACGCGCGCTGGCGAGGATGCCGCGTTCCTCGACCACCTTCGGTCGTTCGTCGGGAAGGAAGCGGGCACCCCGCTGGTGGCCAAGGATGCGGTGAACGAGGCCATGATCCGGCACTGGTGCGACGCCGTCGGTGACGGGAACCCGGTGTACACCGACTCCGATCTGGCCGCCCGGTCCGTGCACGGCGGGATCGTTGCCCCGCCAACGATGCTCCAGGCCTGGACCATGCGCGGGTTCGTGAACGGCGGGCTGGGGCCCGGGGCCCCGATGCCCCGGCTGCTCGAGGTCCTGGACGAGGCCGGATTCAGCTCGGTGGTGGCGGTGTCCTCGGAACAGGAATACGTGCGGTACCTGCGTCCGGGCGACGCCATCACCGCCACGACCGTGGTGGAGGACGTCTCGGGCGAGAAGCGGACCGCGCTCGGCCCCGGCCACTTCGTCACCACCCGCATCACGTACACGGATCAGGACGGCGAGGTGGTGGGCACCCAGGTGCTGGGACTGCTCAAGTTCCGCCCGAGCGACGGTCCCTCCGAGGACCCGTCGGCCGCGGAGCGGCGTCCGCTGCCGGCCATGAACCTGGACACCGAGTTCTTCTGGCAGGGGGCCACACGAGGAGAGCTGCTGATCCAGCGGTGTGCTTCGTGCGGAGAGCTCCGGCACCCTCCGGCCCCCATGTGCGCCCGGTGCCGGTCCACGGAGTGGGACACCGTGCGCTCCTCCGGCCGGGGACGGGTGTACAGCTTCGTGGTGCACCACCACCCTCCGATCCCCGGGTTCGATCCGCCGTTCGTGGTGGCCCTGGTGGAGCTCGAGGAGGGGACCCGCCTGGTGACCAACATCGTGGACGCCGACCCCACCGACGTGGCCGTCGGGATGCCGGTCGAGGTGACGTTCCTCGAGGTGAACGGGGAACTGAGCATCCCGGTGTTCCGACCGCGAGGGGAATCCTGATGGATCTGTCGTTCACCGAGGAGCAGGAGGCCCTCCGGGACCTGGCCCGGAAGATCCTGGAGGCGGAGGTCACCCCTGCCCGGCTGCGCGAGGTGGAGGCCGGCCCGGAACGATTCGACCGAGCCCTGTGGGCGGAGCTGGCCAAGGCTGGCCTGCTGGGGGTCACGGTTCCCGAGGAGCACGGCGGTTCCGGCGGCGGGCTCATGGAAGCCTGTCTCCTTCTGGAGGAGGTCGGACGGACCGTGGCACCGGTTCCGGTGTGGCCGACGCTGGTCCTCGGCGCGCTCCCCGTCGCGGAGCTCGGGACCGAGGAGCAGCGCAGCCGCTTCCTTCCGGGAGTGGCCGCCGGAGACATCCTGCTCACCGCGGCCCTGGCGGAGCCCGAGGAAGAGGACCCTGCCCCGGTGCTGGTGTCCGCGAGACGTGACGGATCCACCTGGTTGCTCGACGGAGCCCTGTCCATGGTTCCCGCCGCCGGAGGAGCCGCCGCGGTGGTGGTCCCCGCCCGAACCGGGGAGGGCAACACCGGGATCTTCCTGGTCGACTCGAAGGGCTCGGGGGTCACGCTGCTCCGTCAGGAGGCCACCGGCGGCGAGCCGCGATTCGGGCTCACCCTCACCGACGCTCCGGTTGACGACGCCGGGGTCCTGTCCGCGCCGGAACTTGGCTCGACCGCCGCCACGTGGATCTCCGAGCGGGCCACGGTGGGGCTGTGCGCCCTGCAAGTGGGCCTGGCCGAGCGCGCCCTCCAGCTCACCGCCGAGTACACCACCGGTCGCGAGCAGTTCGGGCGACCCCTGGCCAGCTTCCAGGCCGTTCAACAGAGGGCCGCGGATGCGTACATCGACGTCGAGGCCATGCGATGGACGATGTGGGAAGCGGCATGGCGGCTCTCGGAGGGCCTGCCCGCCACTGAGCACGTCGCCGTGGCCAAGTTCTGGGCCGCCGAGGCGGGCCAGCGGGTCCTGGCCGCCGCCCAG
>DAITPV010000057.1:0-10330 GCA_036833435.1 Actinomycetota bacterium
GCGGTGTTTGCGTGGGAAGCCGGGGATGATTCAGCCGCCCGACTGGCATTCGAGAAATCAACAGCAGAGCTCGAGGCAATGAATGCGGAGGAGGAAATCTACTTCGCCGCTCGTGATCGCAAGCCTCAACTTCGACTCGCTGAGTAGTCAATCGCGAACGGTCACTAACTGCAGGGCCACGAGATGCGAGCACCGGCCCGAGGCCGGGCAAGAGCAATACCAGCCGCCGCGCTCGTAGCCGACTCGGTAGAAACTGCCGTTGCCGCGAACCAAGGCCTCAATGTCTCGAGGTCCGACGCGGCGAACAAGTAGCCGGCCCTCGGCCAGTAGCCTCCGGGCCTTCTCCTCGACGTTCTCCCGGCCCCTCCGACAAGCGCAGGTCACGTTGCTTCCCGTGCTTCCAGCGCGGCCCAAAGCGCGGCCCGGTCCCCCTCCCGGTCCCGGCCCACGGCCAGCTCCCAGGTTCGCTCACTCATGGCCCTCTGACCGGAGGGAAGATCGACCTGGAGCCACTGACCGTCTGCCCTGGCCCAGGCAGCCGCGGCGCTTAGGAGCACTTCGGGGTCAGGTGCGAGGTCATCCGAGCCCACAGAACCGTTGCTGGAGGGGTCCGCCCGTCGGGGCGTCTCCCCGGATGGAACAATGGAACTTCCCTGGTCAGAGGGGGTTTTGGCCCCGGGAGCATCCTCCGTTTGTTCCGTTTCAATATGCCCTCTGACCTGCGATGTTCCGTTTGGGGCGTCTTTGTTCGGGACCGGGGCCCTGGAGGGGTCAAGAGGGAGGAGATACCGGCTCCAGGCGTCCTCGAAATCGACCCGCTCATAGCCCCGGATCGAGACTTCACCGATGCGGAGACGCTTTGGCTCTACCTCGAACGGCTGGAGGATTCGGGCCAGTCGAGACGCGGGGCCCTTGGTCCTGTCGGCTCTAACCGCGTCCTCCCACCATGCGGCCCATGGCCCGTCGTCCCGGTCACAGAGAGCCGTCAGAAGGTCAGCCGTCGCCATCCGCTCGGGCCATTCGGCGTCAAGGAAGGCTTCCCGGATGTGGTCGAGCGCCAGCTCCGTGATGGCTTGGTCATTGGTTCCCGCCGCCGAGTGAAGAGACACCGCTGCCTGACGGGCCCATTCCCCCCACGAACCCCCGGCCATATCGGCGATGGCTAGCAGGGGTTCCCACACGTCAGCCTGGCGGTCGGTCAAGACGGCAGGAGATTCGGGCCGTGCATCCCGGAGGCTATCCAGCACTCCAGAGGATCCCCATGCTTCCCACTTCTCCCGGATGGGCTTGGATTCGGCTTCCCACTCCCGGTCCCTCAGTCTGGCCGCTTGCTGGCCGGCCATCTTCCTCTTGAGCCGGATGGGGATACAGCGCGAGCGTGTCTGCGGAATCAGGGCCCCGACGTCGATCCCGGCGAAAGCCTTGGGGCAGAAGGTGGAGAACTCTACCTGCTTCATGTTGGCTCCGTCGCCGACATTCCGAGGAACCTTGCTCCCCCTCCGTCTATAGCCGGAATTGAGAACGGCCAGCAAACCCCCACGAGCCTCCTTCGCATCCCTGCCGAACACCACGTCAATCTCGTCAAGCAGCACAGTCGGTTGTGACGAGTGAATCTTGCGGAACATCACCGAAGCGGTAGGGTCCGTCACCATGTAGGGAGCCCGCACTAGCCTCTCGGCTACCTCGAACACTCGGGACTTGCCCGATTCAGAGATTGCCGATGACACGTACAGGTAGGGCGTGGAGTCGGCTGCCTCAAAGACGTGCGTGTGGGCCGTCCATAGCGTCGTGGCGACGGCGGCGGCGGTTGTGGTGAACACAACGTACTTCGCGTATGCGGCCCGAGTGACTTCCAGCAACTCGCCTAGTTCGGGGGGAGCCCCCGAACTCTGAATCTCCGAGGCCTGTGCGAATTTCTCTCCAAGGCTCACACTGGCACCGCCTTGCGCCGAACCTCAGCTCGCTCCACGGCCCAGCGTCTCTCCCGATCCCGTCGATCGAGCTCCACCGGAGCGATGTTCCGCCGTTTGCAGGTCGGGCAGGTGTCAAAACCCAGGTTCCGTAGAGTCCTGGCCGCCCTCTCCTCAGTGATTGGCGGCAGAGGGGGATCCTCCTGGCCGTACAGCTCCTCCCAAGCGGCTCGCCGGCACCACTCCGGGATGACGGCCTCCCGAACGATGCCCCCCAATAGGATCGCCAACCTAGCCTTCTTGTCCTTCGAGAGGTTCGACTCCGCTACCCGTCGAGCTGCCGAGCGGAAGGCAACAACCTCCCCCACGGGCTGAGGGAGAGCCGGAGGCGGAGCGTTGAGAAGTCCTTGGACGGCTTCCAATACGGCCTCGTAGGACTCGCTCACGTTGAGCTCCACACCAGCCGTAAGTGCCGAGGCCTAGGCTTCCCGCAGCGGAGACACTGAGAGCCCGCATAGAGGAAACCGCAGCACTCGGAGAACGCACCTTCATGGGCTACTCCATGGTCGAGGAGTAGAGCCCGGAACCTCTCGTCGGGCCCTGGATTGACGTCCTGGCCGATCTGACTAGACTCCATCTGACGGTACGTTCCTTTCGGAGGGGGCCCTGCCAGGGGCCCCTTTCCATTAGGTCAGCCTTTCCTCCTCACGCTGCTTGAGGGACGCAATAACGGCCTCCGGGTCCGCTCTCCATGCCCGTCTGACCCTCACCGGGCCCGGCCGCTTCTCCCGCACGAGATCACGGAGCACGTCGTAAGTCGTCCTGGTGGGGAGCTTGAGGATCCTGGCCAGCTCGGCAACGGTGACGAGCTCAGTCATCGCTTCGCCGTGGCCCGGGCCCGATGTTGGGTAGTCCTAGCCGAAGGCGGGAAGGCTGCCAGGGCCTCCCAATCCTTCATCCCGAGTGCCTTGCCTACACGGGCCAGGAAGTCCACTGATGGACGGATAACGCCCCGCTCCACCCGGGACAGGTAGCCAGGATCGACCCCGGCCGCTTCGGCTACGTCCCGGATGCTCCTACCCTGTGCCTCTCGGACCACCCGGATCCTCGCTCCACCTTGAGGGCTCGCCATAATCAGGAAAACAACTTACAACGTGAGGATTCAAGAGTCAAGCCTGAGGATGACAACCCGGGGAGAGATTCCTCGTCCTGGGGGTTGAATATTGTGCAACGCCCCCTCATAATGGGGCCATGCCAGAGACACAGAGGACGATCCCCGAGGTCATCGGAGGCCATATCCGGGAGGCCAGGGAAAAGCGAGGCTTTACCCAGGCGAACTTCGGCCGAGTGGTCGGAAGGATCCTGGCCGGCAAGCCGTGGAGCCCCCAGGCGGTTTCCCAGGCAGAAAAGGGACAGCGAGCGTTCACTGCTATTGAGCTGGTGTGTATCGCCTACGTGCTTGAGGTCCCGATGTCCTGGCTGTTCGCTCCTGACTCATACGACGAACGAATTCTCCTGCCAGACGGTCGAGGGATGTACACGGGGGACCTATTCCACTCCATCGCCGGAAGCTGGTTCCAACCCGGGGAGAAGGAAGGCCGTCGCCAACAAGTCCTCCGGTCCGTGGAGGAAGCCAGATGGCAGGCACAGCGGCAGATGGAACTTCTGGATGAGCTTCGCCTAGAAGTCCTCAAGCTGGAGGAACAGACCACCGCCGAGGACCCGGACTCCGTGCTGGAAGAGATAAGCCCGCGCCCGATCGAGGAAGCCGAGGCAGCAGCCGAACGTCTCGTGAGCGAGGAGGGAGAAGATGGGCTGGATCGCAAGGACACCTAGCACCACCCGGCCGTGGAAGGCTGGCTGGAGGGAGTCGAGCGGGAAGAAGAAGTACCGGAGTTTCAAGAAGCGGTCGGATGCCGTGGCCCACCTTGCCAAGGTAAGCGTCTCGGTGGCGGACGGAACCTACGTCGATCCCAACCTAGGCAGGACGCGGGTTGCGGACTTCTGGCCGATGTTCCTCAGCTCCAGTCCGCACCTTCGGCCGAGTACCCGGAGCAAGTACGAGTTCATGGGGAAGGCCCATATCCTGCCCGTCATCGGCGAGCGGCGACTCGCCAGCCTCACCCGGCTCGATGTCGAGCGAGTGATTGCCAACCTCGCCGACAAGCCGGCCTCCGCTGTCGCCGCGTTCCAGGTTCTCCACCGGATGCTGGCCGTGGCAGAGGCAGGCGGGTACGTGGCCCGGAACGTGGCCCGGGGGGTCAGTGTCCCCAAGGCAACCGATAGAGGGATGCGGTTCCTGAGCGCCGAGGAGCTCGCCAGGATCGCCGATGCCATCGAACCGCGCTACCGGGCCCTGGTGCTGCTCCTGGGGCTCACAGGGCTGCGTGTCGGGGAAGCCACAGCACTCCTGGTGGAAGACGTCGATCTGTTGCGGCGTAGGGCCAGCATCACCAAGTCCGCCGTGGAGGTCGAGGGACGGCTCATCGTCGGCCCCACCAAGAACCGCAAATCCCGCGCCGTGAGTCTCCCCTCGGTTGTGGTGGACGAGCTGGCGCGGCACCTGTCGGAGTACCCCGCGTCTCGGGGTTCTCCCCTGTTCACCGGCCCGAAGGGGGGTCCGCTCCGCAGGTCGAACTTCCGTCGTGCAGCCTGGCTCCCTGCTTTGAGGGAGGCTGGCATCGAGGATCCCCGGCCGCGGATTCACGATCTGAGGCACACGGCCGCGTCCCTGGCCATCGCTGTTGGGGCTCATCCGAAGCAGGTTCAGGAACAGCTCGGCCACTCCTCCATCGTGCTGACACTCAACCGCTACTCCCACCTGTTCCCGCAGCTCTCGGAGACGCTGGCTCAGGCTCTCGATGCCGGCTACCGGGAGGCAACAGGGGTTCCCCAGGGGATGATTGATGCCCGATAGCCCTCCTGCCTCCTGTGTGCCTCCTGGGAGGGGTCAGGGGAACGTTCGTTCGGTGCGGGTCAGCCGAGGAGCTCGAGCAGCCTCGAGCCAAGCCGTTCCGCAAATGCGCTGGTCAGACCGTCTTCTGCATGACCGAACCGGGACGCTAAGAGCAACGCTTTCGGTTCCTCGGCAGCTCTGTACAGTCGCCAGACTTCTTCCTCGTCGAAGAAATGGTCGTCGCGGCCGTGGACCAGGACCACGGGGGTCGGGGCGATCCGGCCGATGAGGTCCTCGGGCGACTGGGCCCATGGCCGGAGCTCCTCGACCCGCACGCCGAGGAGCCGGGCCATCCGCCGGCCGCGCTGAGAGGATCCCACCCAGGCCATCTGCCGGACGGCACGGGATCGGTGGCCGTCCCATCTGGCCGGGGTGGAGATCGCCACGACAGCGTCGACGGGCGCGGCACCAACTGCGGCCGAGCGGATCACCGCGACTCCGCCCATCGACACCCCCAGCGAGACGACCGGCTCGCCTCGCTCCCGTCGAGCCAGGGAGACCACGGCATCGACGTCCAGGGCCTCGCGGTCGCCGAAGGTGGACGCTCCCTCGCTGGCGCCGTGGCCCCGTAGGTCCACCGCGAAGACCGTGAATCGTTCCGCCATGGCCTCCACGAATCGAACGATGCGCGGCTTGCGATGCCAGCCCAGGAACCCGTGACAGACCACCAGGGATGGCCCCGACGTCCCCACCCGGACCCCGGTGAGCCGAACGCCATCGGCTGCCGGCGTGGCGAACGGCTCGGCCGGGCGGCGGTAGGCGCGCGAGCGCAACGTGACCGTGGCACTCACGAGCCCGAGATTACTCGTTCTGCTACCCTCGACGAGGTTGCGACGCATCCTGTTCCTCTCCGAGCGTTCCCCGGATGCGGTGTTGCGAGCGGCCCTTTCCCTGGGCGCAGACATCAAGGTCGAGTCTCCCTCTGCGGACGCGCTGGCCCGTCTCGCCGACATCGCACCTGATCTCTTGGTGGCCGACGCCGTCGATGAACCCGAGCTGATCCACGAGCTCCTCTCGGCACTCTCGGCTGCCGGTCCCAACGTGGGGGTGTGGGTAGTCCTGTCCCGCGCCGACGTGGGCCGGTTCGCCTGGGACGAGGTGGCCGACGACTTCGTGTATCCGGAGACCTCGGAGGCGGAGGTCCGGCTGCGCCTGGGGCTGCTCCTGGCCCGCCGCGGGGAGTCCGGTGAGGCGGTGGTCCGCCTCGGTTCCGTGGCCATCAACGTGGAGTCCTACCAGGTGACCGTCGAGGGGCGTCCCCTGGACCTCACCTACAAGGAGTTCGAGCTGCTTCGGTTCCTCGCCGAGCACCCCGGGAGGGTGTTCACCCGGGCCAAGGTGCTCCAAGAGGTGTGGGGGTACGACTTCTACGGGGGCACCCGCACCGTTGACGTCCACGTCCGCCGTCTCCGGGCCAAGCTGGGCCCGGAGCACGAGCACCTGATCGAGACCGTCCGGGGCGTGGGCTACCGGGCATCGATCGGCGTCGACCGGCCTCGCTGAAACACAGAATTAACGTCCGCGAAACCACCGGGCAACGCCACCCCGGTAGCCTTCCACCGACCGAGCGCAAGGAGGGTTGAATGGCGACGCCCAAAGACGTGCTGGACCTGGCCAAGAAGGCGGATGCGCAGATCGTCGACTTCCGCTTCTGCGACCTCCCCGGCCTCATGCAGCACTTCTCCGTTCCGATCAAGCAGCTGACCGAGGACGGCTTCGAGGACGGGTACGGGTTTGACGGCTCCTCGATCCGCGGCTTCCAGGAGATCCAGGAGTCCGACATGCTCCTGCTCCCCGACCCCGATTCGGCCTTCATCGATCCGTTCACCGCGCGGTCCACGGTGGTGATCCACTGCTTCGTCAAGGACCCGGTGACCGGCGAGATGTACTCCCGAGACCCTCGGGGCATCGCTCGGAAGGCGGAGCTCAACCTCAAGCAGACAGGGATCGCTGAAACGTCGTACTGGGGCCCGGAGTGCGAGTTCTACATCTTCGACTCGATCCGCTTCGACCAGAACCAGCACGAGGGCTACTACCACATCGATGCCGTCGAGGGCGTGTGGAACTCGGGCAAGGACGAGGAGGGCGGGAACAAGGGCTACAAGCCGCGGTACAAGGAGGGGTACTTCCCGCTCCCGCCGATGGACCACTACCAGGACCTCCGGACGGAGATGGTCCTCAACCTGGAGCAGGTGGGCATCGACGTCGAGGTGCATCACCACGAGGTCGGGACCGCCGGGCAGGCGGAGATCGACATCCGCTACGACACGCTGCTGAAGCAGGCCGACAACGTCATGACCTACAAGTACGTGGTCAAGAACACGGCACGACAGGCCGGCAAGACCGTGACGTTCATGCCCAAGCCGATCTTCCAGGACAACGGCTCGGGGATGCACACCCATCAGAGCCTGTGGAACGGCGGCGAGAACCTGTTCTGGGACGAGGTGGGGTACGCGCAGATCTCCGACATGTGCCGCTGGTACATCGGCGGTCTGCTCTCCCACGCCCCCGCGCTGCTGGCGTTCGCGGCGCCGACCACGAACTCGTACCGGCGGCTGGTCCCCGGCTACGAGGCCCCGATCAACCTGGTGTACTCGCAGCGGAACCGTTCGGCCTGCGCGCGGATCCCCGTGTACTACAAGACACCGGCGGCCAAGCGGATCGAGTTCCGGTCGCCCGATCCGACGTGCAACCCCTACCTGGCCTTCGCCGCGATGCTCCAGGCCGGCCTGGACGGAGTGAAGAACAAGATCGAGCCGCCCGACCCCATCGACAAGGACCTCTACGACCTCCCGCCGGAGGAGAGCGGCCTGGTCAAGCAGGTTCCCGGCTCACTGGAAGAGGTCCTCGACGCCCTGGAGGGGGACCACGGCTTCCTGTTGGAGGGCGGGGTGTTCACCCAGGACGTCATCGACACGTGGCTGGAGTTCAAGCGCAACGAGGTCGACGAGGTTCGCCTGCGGCCGCACCCGTGGGAGTTCTACAAGTACTACGACGGGTAGCAGACGGAAGCCGCGTTAGGCGGCGGCAGGGTCAAGCATGGGTTGCTTCTTTCCCTTGCCCTTCTTCCCGCACTTCTTGCCCTGGCGGCTCGAGCCCCGGCCCTTTTTGCCCTTGCACTTCTTCTTGGCCTGCTGGCCGCCCTCGATCTCGAAGTTGTTCTTGTTCCGGCCTACGTCGAAGGTCTGCTCGACGTTACCGGCGTGGTCGATGGCTCGCGAGAACGCCGTGTAGTCCACGATCTTCCCGGCGCTGCCGGGGAACCGATCGATGGCTCGAAGGAAGAAGTCCGGCTGGTAGAGGGACATCGACAGCCATCGTTGCTTCGCGCAATCCCCCACCTCGAAACCGCCCTTGCCCGTGTACCACTCGCAGGACCCATCCTTCTTGTTCTGCCGGATGGCCAGCTCGGCGTCCTTGACCCCGGAGCCCCCGGTGTCGCCGGTGAACACGTGGATCTCCCGGATCCGGTAATCGTCAACCGGATATCGCAACTGCTCCCGAGGATGGTGCAGCTGGCTGGTGGGAGGCGCGCCCTCCTCGTTGTCGAAGATCGAGAACGAGACGCTCGACGTCCCGGTAACTGCCGCACCACTGATGGATACCGTGAAGGTCTCGATGCCTTCCCGGAGAGCGTCGTCCACGACCGTCAGGGGGATGACCTCGGCCCGGTCGCTCGAGCTGAACGACAGCGTTCCTGATGTCTGAGCGGTGAAGTCTGTGCCGGGGGTGGCCGGGCTCGATGCACCTGGTGAGATCGTGTAGTTCACCGAGGTGCTCCCCGAGCCTCCCATGAACACCGCCACCCCGCCCGGCCCCTGGCTCTCGCTCTGCGTGTAGGGACCCTCGGCGATGGAGACCTGGGGTACCGGAGCGTCGTCGTCGAGAATGAACAGCGGAGCCTGCGAGGGAAAGATCAGTCGAGCATTCGTCGCACTCGTCAGGACGATCTCTGCCCTCTCCACCGGATCATCCGCGGGAAGCCCAAAATCGTCGACGAGTCCGATGTCGCGCGTCTGGGTGTCCTGGTGCCCGGGCCCGTTGACGATGGTGATGTTTCCAGAGGACGAGGTGTAGTCCTGCGCGCCATCGGTGGTGTGGTCCTGGATCGCCCAGTCGATGGAGACGGTGGTCCCGTCGCAGCTCGTCCCGAACACCCGGACCGAGAACCTCGCCGGCCCGGCATTCTCCACCACCCAGTAAAGCGGGCGAGTGACGGCCTCTGCCGGGAACCACGACAGCTGAGCGTTGATGTGATTGCTGGCGCACGCCATCGAAGGGTCCACACCGATCAGGACCGTCGCGGCCACGGCGAGGGCGGGCAGGACCGCCCGGAGGTGTCGCATGGCCGAACCATGATACGGACTCTCGGAGGAATGGGGAACGGAAAACCGCAGGTTGTGAAGCAGGAATCCGTCGAGGGAGTGTCGAACGTACTTATGTTCGTCCGATTCAACGTCCAACCCAGGGGGATGCCCGTATGCGACTCAGGACCGCGCTGCTCTCATTGACCCTGCTTCTTGGAACGTCTGCCTTCCAGACGATCCATGCGCCGGTAGCGGGGGCCGATCACGTCCAGCCGCCGCTCGACCCGTCGGTGATGGCTGCGGCTTATGACCCCATCGGCTACTACGGGCCGCCCGACGAAGCGGGAACGCCCGCCGGCGAGAGCGCCACCGTCCCAGCTCCGAGTGGCGGGCCGCCTCCCCTCAACAACCCCAACCCGTCCGGACAGTGGATCGCCTACGACACCAACGTGTGGGAGTCGCTCTCCCTCCCCAGCCGGCACCCGGGTGACAACTGCACGGTCGTGGGAGACGTGGTGAACGGCGGCGAGTGCCGGGAGGGCGACGTCGACGACGACACCTCCAACCCCGAGCTGGGGACGGGCTACACGGGCTACACCGGACCCAACGGCGTCTCCACAGTCCACGGAACCTGTCCTCCCCACCCCGGGTTCGTCCCCTGGGGGATGTGCCACAACAACCAGCTCGAGTATCTCGACTACTTCGAGCACAACATGGAACAGATGCTGGACGACTTCGGGGTGACCGTTCACCGGTACCCCTTCTTCTCGCCGGGCACGGGCACGCCTCGGGGCTCCTACATCGCCGCCTCCGGTGGACAGGCGTACAACATCGCAGCCGTCGTCCCTGGGGCCGACCATCCCGAGGAAACCGTGTTGGTCAGCGGGCACTACGACTTCACCGACTCCGGTCCGGCCGCCGCGTGGGACTCCGCTGAAGGCCACACCGAGGTCATGCGGATGGCCTGGCTGATGTCCAACTACTGGCGCCAGACCGGGACTCGTCCCTCCGCAACCATCAAGTTCATCCCCTGGGATTCGGAGGAATCCGGGACGTTCGGCTCGATCGACTACGTCAACAACAACATCCCTCCCGGTGAGGTCGACGAGGTCCGGGGCTATTTCAACGTTGACCCCTGCGCCGGGGCGTACCCGGCG
>DAITPV010000058.1:0-10294 GCA_036833435.1 Actinomycetota bacterium
TCTCGAATGCCAGTCGGGCGGCTGAATCATCCCCGGCTTCCCACGCAAACACCGCTCGCTTGTAGTGCGGGTTCTCCATGGCTTGTTCGCGAGTGACCACCGGGATCTTCTCGTCCCAAACCAGCTGCTCTCTGATCCAGATGATGTCCGCCGAGAACTCCGCGAGCACGTACCAAGGATCCCCCGGGTCGTTGCCGGGCTCAAGGATGAAGTAGCGCGTGTCGCTCATTCCGGTTCCTTTCGGCCGCTGTGGTGCGTCCACACCACGCTTCGCTTGATGATTAGCGATGCGTTCGGCCAGCGTCAATAGTCAATTGGTTGTCACAGTCACGCATAGTTGAGTACGTCTACTATCCGCGACTCTCTCACCTATCCGTCGGTGAACTTTCTGTGCAGCCCCGTTTCATTTCGGACGGGCTGAGCCCATCTGACGCTGGAGTGCATCTAGGAATTTCCCTGCAGCGTCCGCTGCTTTCTTGCTTCCTCCGTAGTCATCACCGGACAACGGGAGATCGATGTCCGTTCCCCAATCTCCAAGCCCGCGATTGAGATGGATCGAGCCGGAGTGTTCTCTCTCTGTTCCGCCATCAACCCACTGGTCCACACTGAGTCTCTTCTCTACGGCTGTGATCGCGCCAAGCGGTACCAGTGACACTTGGAACACGCAACGGCTCTCGTTCCCCCTGCGCCGGTAGCTCAATCTGTACCCTTCCAGGCTGCCTTGCGTGAGTAGTAGCAGGCTGGCTATCTGGTCCGGTTCCTCCCCGAGGTCTCTCTGGGCGTCGAAGGAAACGTAGTCAGCAAGGAAATCATCTCGGATGGACTTGCTGCGCTCCTGAAGCCACTTAGGCCAGAGATCCTGGGGCATGGCGCACCTCCTGAGAATGGGAAACTGGGACAGTCTGACGGCAAGGGGCAAGCGATGGCCAGCGGGGAAGAGGATAGGGGACATGTCATCTTCATCACGGGTGTAATCAGCTCGGGCAAGACGACGCTGACCGATGCTCTAAAGGCTCGTACGACGACGTTTTACGTCCTGACCGGCGATGATGAGCTGCGCGAGATCGCCAGCCACCGACCAACGGACACACCCCACGACTGGTTCCTTCGCCTCTTGCATCGGGTCAGGATGGCGGCTCAGTCAAGCAACGTCATCCTCGATATGACCTTGCCGAAGGGTTACGTGACTGAGGCCAGAGAAGCGTTCGGCCCCGCTGGCTTGTTCGTCGGTCTCCGTCTTTCGGAGGAAGTAAGAGTTGCTAGGGAGTCTTCGCGCACAGATCGCAGCCCCAAGCGGGAATGGACCGCGGACATTTCGGGGTTGCGCGGCGGAGACGAGCTCTACGACATCAACCTGGACTCGGGCGAGATATCTCCTGATGAGATGGCGGAGGCGGTTGTGGCGAAAGCCACGGAGCACTGGCCGGGCCTAGCCGTGTAGCGTGGGGTATTAGGTCTCCTCGGATTTCTCACGAGGGAATCGCACGGCGACCGCGGCAAGGACTAGACCGCTAGCTAGCCCGAGCCCAATTGCTACCGCACGGATCGGCATTCTCTTGTCTACAGGGTATGGACCACACCCCTGCTCTTGCTGCGGGACTCTGAGGTTCCCGGACACACAGAGGTTGGGGAACAGGAGGGCCACGGCTACGCCGGTCAGTACCATCACGCCTGCGGCAAGGAGCAACAGCTTGCGGGCCATGGCCAGAGGCTACTCCCTCCATGTTGAGACGCGCACCGTCGTACAGCACGGCAGCTTCTCGCGCTGCTTCACTTCTCTACGAACTACCTACACACAGACAGAGAGCCCTCGTCCAAGCAGTAAGGACGTACAGCCTGGGTTGGTGGGGGGGGGAGTCCAGCTCTGTTCCGTCCTGGCTAAGGGTCAGAGTCCTAGGTCCAGTACGTCCCACCTTCCGCAGTCACCCCCCGAAATGGTTACCAGCCCTCTTGCGACTTCAAGCGGTTTGCACAAATTCACAAGCGATTCGGAGTGAGAGCACAGGAGAACCAGGGCCATTGACCTCTTCCTTGGGAAATAGGAGGCAAGCCCTTGACCAGCACAGATACCAGGGGAGGAGGCAAGTGGGAGGCAGGAGGTTGGAGCCAGGATCGGACGGAGACTCGGGCTCGAGCTGGTGCTAACACCTGGAGCTGACCCCCCCATAGGTACATGGGGTAGGGATACCCCCTACTACCTGTGTGTGTCCGTCCCGCCGCCGGGGGGCCGGGGGCCGGCCAGGAGGGGAGGGGGGTCTCCTGTGTCCAGCGCTGACCCCCAGAAGATAAGAATGATTGATAGATATAGCTGCTAAGGAAGCCAGGATTCTCGTTGCACTTCTAGCCTGAGAGCGCCCGTGATCTTCTCCGACCACGCCAGCCGTTCAGGTACACGTCGCCCCACTCGCCATTGAGATACCGGCGCATCTCCTCCCGACGTCGCGCACTTCCCTCGGTACGGAGGCCGCTGGGACGTTCGAGCTTCTCCAACTCGATCTCCACCACCTGACGCTGGAAGTCGCCGAAGGCCCGCTCCCATGCTTCCACGACCTCGCGGAAGAAGTAGCCCTTGGTGGTGGTGTGGGAGAACCGGATATCCCTGGGGGCTACATCGGCCCACCGCATCATCTCGGCCAGTCCCCGGGGCGTGATGCCAAGCAGGTCCGCCAGCTCCACCGAGGGGATCCGGTCCCGGTGCTGCCGCTTTTTGGAGGTCCGGAGGTCTTCGTCCAGGTCGTAAGGCAAGGCTCCCTCGAAGGCCATGAGGGCCAACACCAGCCCGATGACGGGGTTGTTCGCGGGGTGGAAGTAGGCGTCGCTCTCGTTGTCCTCGCCCTCCACAGAGCAGTCAACCAGCGTGTTGAGGAGCAGCCGGCTGGTGTGCGTGTCGAGCCCCGGAGGGCACAGGTGGGCTTGCCAAAACAACGCTGCGTCCATCGCCTGTCTCTGGTGGAAGGCAACCTCAGGGGAGACACCCACCGACTCGCTCTCGGAGACGTGCTGGCCCCTCATCGCCGTGGCCTCCCATCCATCCAGGGCGGCCACGAATGCTTGAGCTCGTGCCACCAGCGGCCCTCGATGGCGCTGGGCTCTGACGTGAAGGGCCTAGGCGAAGGACCGCAGCGGCGGCACACCACGTAAGTCACGCGGCGGCCGTCTTCCATGACGCGCTTGAGGTAGGGGATCCCGGTGTACGTCATCGCTCCCGGCGCTCCAAGTGCTTCCTGAGAGCCATCCTGGCAAGGCTGGCTAGCGACCGGTCCTGCTCCCTAGCCTCGGCCACTAAGGCGTCGTAGAGGGCCTGGGGCACCAACAAGCTGACCGGCCGGGTCCCCACCTGCTCGGCTTCTTGAATCGGGGTCCTTGCCACGTTAGAATACGTTATGACAACCTAGACCCGATAGCAAGCACAGGCGCGGAAGCGATTCGGGTTGTGTCACAGGAGGAACGGACGTTGAGCGAAGCCGCCGAGACGGTCGAAGCGAGGCAAGCAAATGAGGGTGAGAACGACTGGCGAGCGGAGTTCTTCAACGCTCAGGAGAAGCACCAGGAGGAGCTGGCCAGGGTGCGCCAGGACGCTTACGACAAGGCCCGGGCCGACGTGGAGCGTGAGACGAGCGCCTTCTCCATCGGGGAGAGGTTGGGATACCCGAAGATCGGCCCCCTGTTCCTGAAGCAGCGGCCCGACCTCGAGCCCACCGAGGAGAACATCCGGGCTTTCGTCTCCGACGAGTTGGGCCTAGACGTGGATGAGGCGTCGGTGGGCGAGGAGGAGAACGAGGAGCCTCACCCTCAGCCAGTGGTCGCCACCGGCAACGTGGGCAACTTCCATCAGGCCGGCGGGGTCCCTGCGGGATCCCCGCGATACACGGCGCGGGAGATCTACGAGGACTACAAGGCAGGGAACATCGACCGGGGAGAGTTCAACCGAAGGGTGGAACAGAGCATCGGCTTGAGGGGCCCGCGTTGACTGACTTGCAGGAAGCTTGGGAAGCGCATTTACAGGAACGGGGATACGCGGAGGAAAACCTCGACCCTGGCCAGTTCTCCACCATGCTCCGGGAGTTCACCGCGGACTATCACCGGAAAGAGGCGGAGCAGGTCACCACCGCCGAGCGTGAGGAGATCGCGCAGAGGTTCCAGGAACGGGCCGACAACGTGACCCAGGAACTGAGAGCCAACACCTGGGAGAGCCGTCGCCAAGCCGAGATGGCAAAGCTGCGAGGAGCAGCGGACGACCTGCGGGCCGAATATATGGCCCTACCGAAGCTTCAGAACAACACTCCAACCGCCGAGGGCCGGCGCGGTGAAATCTTCAGTGAGCTAGGCCGGATCGACGCGGAGATTCACCGTCTACAGGCTCCCAGCCCACACCTGGCCGTGGACGAGGCCGAGCTCGACCAACTGGCCGGGACCAAGAGGATCGAACACGAGTCCCTACTGGCCGAGGCGCAGGAGCTCGTCGTTGCGAAACGCCCACTCCTGGCCGAGAAGAAACGAGGCGAGGCCGCCGCAGTCTTGCATCAGGCCGTGGAAGCCGAGGCCGAGAAGAAGCGCCGCTACTTCGCCAAGCGTGGCTTGGCACAAGGCAGCCCTGTGGACGTCCCTTCCTAGTGGAGAGGAATCAGACGTGAGCGATTTCGAGGAAGGCTGGCAGGCGTACCTAGCAAAACGCGGGTTGAACGAGGACGACCTGAGCCACGAAACCGGCGAGTTCTCCGAGCACCTGGACGCCTATCAGGCGTCTCTGGACGAGCAACGAGCGCGGAGGCAGCAACCGCAGCTAAGGCCCCAGGATCAGCGAGAGCGGGACATCCAGAAAGCCCAGGAGGCTAAGGCATCCGTCATTGCGGAGCTCGAGGCCCTGGAGGGGAACCGTCCGACCAGTTGGAACCTGGCCAGTCCCGAGCATTGGACGTGGGAGGCAACGCAGCGGGAGATTGCGGCAAGGCTCCGAGTTGCGGAAGTGGGGATCCGCAGGGCCGAGGCGGGTTCCCCGTTCTCTGGCCTCACCGACGAGCAAGTGTTGGAGAAGAAAGCGGCGTCCCTCGACAGGTGGGAGGAAATCCAGGCACAGATTCGGCCGACGCTGAACCAGCCCGTCTCTCAAGTTCCCTACAAGATCAAGAGACTCCGCAAGGAGTCGGCAGCCCTTCTCGATGAAGCCACCCAAGTTGACGCGGAACTGTTCCTCCGTGGCGAGGAGCGAGGAGAACAGGCCCTCGTTGAGTTCCAGATACAGCGCCGGCTGGACGAGGAGGAAGCCATCCGAGAGACGAGGAAGGCTTCCAAGGCGTTCGAGGAAGCCAGGGAACGGTTGGCCTCATTCAAGGCAAGGCCGGGATTCACTTCCCACAGAGATCAGGTCATCGCCCAACTGGACTTCGAGGACGCACAGAAACACTCGCGGGAGGTTTCGGAGAAGTACGCGGGCAAGCTGCCTCGCAACTACGGCTACACGTACGCGCCGATGGCCGTGCGCTAAGGAAGGGAGAGGACATGGGGAAGACAGAGCAGAAGCGGGACGTGCTGGCGCTAGTGCTCAGTTTTGAGGAGCCCATCCGAGCCGACATCGACGCTCAGCCAGATTCCATCAAAGCGGCCCTCAACAACATCCTGGGGGCCATCTCGCAATTGAAGTCCACCCTGACCACTGAGGCAGCCCAGGAGCGTCCTCCCCCTCGGAGATAAGAACCCTGTGGCGAAGCCTGACGTGGTGGCCGAGCTCCTCGACCTGGAGAACGACCTTCGGGCAGCTCTCCCCGCGCAGGATGCCTTCTCTAGGGCGGGTCTGCAGTTCGTCCTACGGGGGATCGAGAACCTCAAGCAACGGAGTGCCATCGCCAATCGCCATCAGCCAAAGGATCTGAGGGCGAGGCAGTAGTGAGCCCCGTCAAGTCCAGTTACATCAAGCTCGGGACGGACAAGTTCGGGGTCCATCGGGGCCCGAACAACTTCCTCAAGCGCTCCGATGCTGTGCTACCGCCCATCTCTGAGATCCCCGGCCAGCCTGGAGCGGAGAACCTACAGCGCCACCTTCGTCCGTGGATCCTCACCGACTTCTCCGGTGGTGAGGGCCGGCTGGTGTTCGACCAGCAGGACCCCTTCGGACCGCCCGCCTACCGGGAGAGCAACGCCATCGACATCCGTACTCGGGGCCAGTTCTCCATGCAGCCCATCCCCGAGCTGAAGGCCAACTCGTCGTCCGCAACAGCGACTCGCACCGAGGGTAATGCCCTCACCGATGCGACTGGCAGCGAGGTCGATAGCGGATCGAACCTCCGACTCGACGCCGTCAATGAGGGTGGCTACGTCACTGAGGCACCTGGTGCCGTTGCGCGGACTGTTACAGCCCGATTCCTCTCGGGAGGCAACTGGTCTTTTGGTGACACGATTACCGCTCGTCTGCGGATTCGGAATCAGACGGACGGCACCGACACCACCAGCACCACGGCCACGTTCACGAACACCTTTCAGGACTACACCCTTTCGGTGAACTTCACCGGAGTCGCTGGGAAGACTTACCGCTACTACGCCGAGATCAGCGCCTATAACGGGACAGAAGTCAGTGGTCAGCGTCCCTATCTGGAAGTGGACTACGTCGAGTACACCACAGCCGGTGCTCTAACCGATCCCCGCGCCATCTGGCACGGACGCGCCGACAACATCGTGATGGTCAACTGGGACGGGACCAACTCGGACTGGCACGTCTGGGACTTCCCCAACAGCGAGTGGGATTCGCTCCACTCCAACGCTCGCAACTCCCTGATCCGGGCGTTCTGCTCCTCGGACGTCTATGACTACGCGGCCTACGACGACCAGACCGTGTACGCCTCGGATGGCTCAACTCACACGGCCTACCTCGCCGCGGCCCCAGCGAACACCGATGCCTGGGGTCTGGCTATCGCCAACAACCGTCTCTACTACCTGACCCTCGGGTCCGTGCGCTACCTCCACGAATGCACGCTTGACGCTACCTCGGGATTGCCGTTCACCGAGAACACCGCCGACTACAAGCGGGTGATGAGCGCCTCAGACTTCCCCAACGAGTCGGCCCTCGACAACACCTACCGCCAGCGGATCACCTCCATCGGGAACGGGGTGCGGTTCTTCATCAACATGCGAGGAGGGCCCACCACCATCTTCGAGTTCTCCGAGGGCGCAGGCCGGCCGCTGCCCCTCACTCTCCCACAGGGGTTCAAGGCCACCGCCATCCACCACTACGGAGGGGTCACCTTCGTCGGTGGGGTGTGGCAGAACCAGGCCGCGTCTCCCGCTGTGACACGGGCGGGGGCGTTCTACATCGGGGCCGACCTCACTCCCCGTCCCTTGGGGATCTTCAGGTTCCACGATCCCGACGACGAACCCATCCGGTACATCACCGCTTGGGAGAACGACATCTACTTCCTTCAGGGCACCAACATCTGGCGGTACTCAGGTGGGGACGCGGGCATCGTCCTCGAGCGCACCACCTCCGCATCCGACGAGACGGCAGCTCGGGGCATGGCGGTCATGGACCGGAAGATATGGGCCGCCTACGCCTCTCAGGGCGTGTTCGTCACCCAGAACAACTACCCCTCCTCCAACACTCAGTACCTCCAGAGCCCGGTGTGGGACTGGGACATCCCCGACATCAACAAGGTGCTGACCCAGATCGACGTGGTGACCCAGCCCTTGCCCGCCAACACCTCCATCACCATGGACTACCAGGACAACGAGGACGGGGCGTGGACGGAGATCACCGCGCCGGCCTCCGCCTCAACCACTGGCTCAACAACGCACACCTTCGCCGTGTGGGGCACCGCGGCCGCGCCGACCACCGTGACATTCCGCAACCTCAAGTGGCGAGTGGGACTTCGCTCCTCGGACGGGACAAGCACTCCCACGGTTCGCTCCGTGACGGCACGAGCAACGGTCATCGACTACCAGGAGTCCTTTGAGTTCCTGGTGGATATCACCGACGACACTTCCACTCACCACCTCGCAGGACAGCAGCTCTCTGGTCACCAGAAAGCCGACCTGCTCACCACCTACAAGTCCAACAAGAGTCTGGTCGCCTTCGAGGACCACTACACGTCGAAGATCCCCGGGAGACAAGGACACCTACGCCGCCATCATCACCGACTTGGTTCTCGACCTAGACGAGGAAGGACAGGGGACAGCGCGTGTCAAGCTCGTCACCATCTAGGGCCTCGTTCGCCGAGCCGGTTCTAGGCTTAGGCGGGTTCCAACAATTGGAGCGTCCCGAGCCCACCGTCCGCACCCCTCGCTACTCCACCGCCGTCGCTCTCTCCGGTACGCACACCGCCACCAACAACACCTGGGTGACCATCGGATGGAACGTAAACTCCTACGACTTCGGCTCCATGCACGACACCGGGGTGAACAACACCCACCTCATCGCTCCCGAGGCCGGTATCTACGAGTGCTGGTTCAACGTCGTGTTCCCCATCAACGCCACAGGGATCAGGGCGGCACGGATCAGGGACAAGAACAACACGGTCATCCGCCACGAGACCAAGGCGTCGGCATCCTCCATCGACTTCGGCTCCTGCTCCCTCTTCACCACCATCGACTTCAACAACGCCGGGGACTGGATAGATATCCAGGCGTTCCAGAACTCAGGCAATGGACTCGACCTCGACACCACCCTGACCCATGCAGGGATGCGGTGGGAAGGACCCCGAGCATGAGCGTGGCCCCGGGAGCTAGGGTCCTGGGGATGACCGACAAGAACAAGCCCGCTCCAGCGGGCTGGAAGTGGGCACAAACCGATGATGGCCGGCGGATCCTAATGCCCGAGCGGTCATTCCTCGAGGGCCAGGAACCCAAGCCGCCAGAGGGGTGGGAGTTGACCCGTCGCGAGGGTTGGTCGTATTTCGAGACCCTTGAGGAAGGCGGCGAGGTCGAGCTGGGATTCGTCGTTGAGGAACAGAGGGGCCAGCGCGGCCAGTGCAACCTTTGCTCCTGGATTGGAGATCATTTCGCCATCCCGGAGGAAGCCTTCGAGCAAATAAGGGCACACGCCAGGAAGGCTCATATCGTCGAAGACTGAAGCGGCGCTTCCTCCTCCCCACCAGGAGGCAGCCAGGAGGCAGGAACCCCTGCGAGCCCTCGCGCTGCCTCACAAACGGGTCCTAGACTGAGACACCGTCTACCAGGGACGATGCCTATTTCCGCAGGTCAGGAGGACCCCTCGGGCTTCTTCGACGAAGAGGAGGTATGGCGCCTGTACCGATCCGCCGGGAAGCCCAAGCACCTGCTGCTGGCCTCGCGGTTCGGCCACGCCGAGGACGGACTCACGCCGGCCTTCGCCGAGCGGCTCGGACACCGCCTGCTCGCGCTGGTCGGGTGACCTCACGTCCCACCGCCGCCAGGCGTTCAACCACCGTGGCGCTGCCGCCCTTCCAGCGGTTCCTGGACCAGAACCGGGATGCCGTCTATCGGTTCCTGGTGGCCGTGGCCGGTCGCCAGGAGGCGGAGGACTGTTTCCAGGAGACGTTCGTGGCCGCGCTCGCCGCGTACCCGAGGCTGCGGGACGCGTCAAATCTCCGGGGCTGGGTGATGCAGATCGCGTACCGGAAGGCCATGGATGCCCACCGGGGGAGGCGTCGCCGCCCGGAGCCGGTGGAAGATGTCCCGGACCGGCCGGCCCACACCGACGACGGGCACGACCCGGAGGTCTGGACATCGGTCGATCGCCTCCCGGCGAAGCAACGTGAAGCCGTGGTGCTCCGGTACGTGGGCGACCTGGCATACCGGGAGGTGGCCGGGGCCATGGGGGGAACGGAGGGGGCGGCTCGCCAGAACGTGCGGATGGGACTGGCCAAGCTGCGAGAGGAGTGGGGAACGTGAAGGACATCGAGGCGGCCCTGCGGGCGCCGAAGGGACTCACCGAGGAAGCCGCGGACGCTGCCGGTGCCCTTGCGGATCGAGCGCAGCGTGACGGGCTGGTGGACGTGGCCTACGGAACCGTGGACTCGCCACTGGGCCCCATCCTGGCCGCGGTCACGACGCGAGGCCTGGTGCGCGTGTCCTACATGGACGAGGTCGAGGTGTTGGAGGAGCTCGCCGAGGCCCTGTCGCCTCGGGTGCTGGCTTCTCCGCGCGGGACCGAGCAGGTTCGGCGCGAGCTGGATGAGTACTTCGCCGGCCGGAGACATCGCTTCGACGTGTCTATCGACTGGAGCCTGACATCGGCCGGGTTCTTCCGGCGGGTCCTCCAGGCCACGGCCAGGGTTCCATATGGTTCGGTGACCGCCTATCGGGACGTGGCGGCCAAGGCCGGAAGAAC
>DAITPV010000059.1:0-10191 GCA_036833435.1 Actinomycetota bacterium
GTCGTCCCCGACGGCGAGCTGGAGAAGGCCGCCACCGAATGGGCCGACCGCCTGGCGGCGGGCCCGACCCGGGCCCTGGGCCTGGCCAAGCGGCTGCTCAACCGGTCGCTGGAGTCCGACCTCACCGGTTCGTTGGAAGAAGAGGCGTTGGCTCAGGAGCTGGTGACCAACACCGACGACATCCGTGAGGGCATGCAGGCCTTCGCGGAGAAACGGGATCCGCGCTTCACGGGCACGTAGCAAGAAAGGGGTGAGACCCAACCGGGCGGCACCGCTGCATGCTCTTCGATTGCAGACCAATCTCTAGAGGAGGACTCATGCGATCCATCCGATCCACCCTGTTCCGGGCGACGATCATGCTGGGAATCCTGGCCGTGCTGGCCGCGGCGCTGCTGGTCTCACCGGTTGGCGCGGCCAAGAAGGGCGTGACCAAGGCGAAGGTCAAGCAGATCGCTGCCAACCAAGTGAACAAGGTTGGCGGCCCGCTGTTCATCAACGTCGGCGAGAAGGCAGGCGACGCGGACACCCTGGATGGAGTGGACTCCTCGGGGTTTCTCACCAAGGCCGAGACGTTCACCCGTCACTGGAGCTGCGCCGGAACGGCATTCTGGCCGTACGACTCAGCGACCGGGTGGGACGGCAGTAGTCACCTGCGTTTCTACACCGGGGGCGGCTCGGCCAAATTTTCGTGCAGCGTGTTCCTCCCGGATGGAGCCACGGTGACCCAGGTGAGTTTCAGTCTCGAGGACAGCAGCGCCACCGAGAGATTAGGGGATACGGAGTTGTGGCGGACCAACATTGTGACGGCCATCGGGACCGAGACGCAGATGGCCAGCGCGGGAGATACAGGCGTCGCGGCAACGCCAGGCGCAGTGCAGCTTTCTGACCCTTCCATCACCGCGCCCACGATCGACAATGCGAACTTCTCTTACTTCTTGCAGCTCTCTTTCGCTGGTACGGGGTCCGATGTTGGCATCTACGGGGCGAACATCACCTACACGATCACCGGTTCCCAGGGCGCCGGCCGGGTCGACGCCGCTGCATCCGGTGGGACCACACACGGCTCAGGGGCGTAGCTGAGGAGGGACGCTGGAGGGACGGTCTCGCCGACACCGTCCCTCCGCTCGTCAGGCCGGGTGGAACACGGGGATGGACACCGTCTCACCGTTGCCCCGTTCCTTGCGGAAGGCCACCTGGACCGGCATACCGCAGGCGACGTCCTCCGGCGGGCACCCTTCCACGTTGGTGGTCATCCGCACGCCTTCCTCGAGCTCGATGATGGCCACCACGTAAGGGACCCGGTCCCGGAACGGCGGCAGATCGTTCTGGTGGATCACCGTGAACGTGTACACGGTCCCCCGGCCCGACGCCTCACGCCACTCGGTGTCGGCGGACCAGCATCGCGGACAGTGCGCCCGCGGGTAGAAGAACAGGGCTCCACAGGCCCGGCACTCCTTGATGAGCAACCGTCCCTCCCCCGCGGCCTCCCAGTACGGGACGGTCTCCGGGTCGGGCTCGGGGAGATGCCACGTGGGGATTGCCATTAGTCCGCCCCCAGGATCAGCGTCCCAGTGGAGGAGAACCATCCACCGGTGCCGTTGACCGCAGCCAGGCGGGCGCCGTCCACCTGGCGCCCCGCGGCTTCACCGCGGAGCTGCCGGACCGCCTCGATGATCAGGAACACCCCGCGCATCCCCGGGTGGTTCGACGAAAGCCCCCCGCCGTCGGTGTTGGTGGGAAGGCGGCCGTCGATCTTCAGCGTGCCGCCCTCGACGAACGGACCTCCCTCTCCCTTCCCGCAGAAGCCCAACGCTTCCAGGGTGAGCAGCACAGTGATGGTGAACGAGTCGTAGGCCTGCAGGACGTCGATGTCGTCCGGCTTCACGCCCGCCATCCCGAACGCTCGCTCGGCGCTCCCTCGGGCCGGGGATTCCGTGACGTCCTCCCACGAGGACATCACGTGGTGGGAGACCGCTTCCCCCGCGCCCAGCACCGACACCGGGGCCTTGGCCAGGTCGGGGGCGCGATCCTCGGCCACCAGCACCACCGCCCCACCCCCGTCGGACCGGATGCAGCAATCCAGCTTGTGGAGTGGCGAGGCCACCATCCGGGAGGACAGCACGTCGTCCACGGTGAGCGGGTCCCGGTACATGGCCAGGGGATTGCGGGCGGCGTTGTCTCGGATCTGCACGGCGATCTCGGCCAGGTGTTCCGGCCGGGTGCCGAACTCGTACATGTGGCGAGTGGCGGCCAGGGCGTGGCGGCCGATGACGGTGTGCCCGTAGGGAGCCTCGAACTGGGAGGGACCTCTCCCCTCGATGGCCACGTTGGCCGTCCGAGCACCGCGCTTGAGGTCCGACCGCGACGTGCTCCCGTACGCCACCAGTGCCACGGAGCACAGTCCCGCCTCGATGGCGGCGATCGCATGGTGGACGAACAACTCCCAGGACGAGCCGCCGACCTGAGTGCCGTCCACGAACGCGGGGCGGAGGCCCATGTACTCGGCCAGGACCACGGGATGCAGGACATCGGGTCCGCAGGAGAACAGCCCGTCCACGTCGTCCCTCGACAGGCCGGCGTCGGCCAGCGCCGCGGCGGCGGCTTCGACGTGGAGCTGGAGTGGCGTGGCGTCGGGGACCGTGCCGTACCGGGATTCGGCGACTCCCGCGACGAGCACTCGGCGCCGGCCCATGAGGTGTCGGGGCCGCGGGCTATCCCCGCTGGGGCAGAGCTGCGGTGGCCGCCCCGGTGAGCACGACCTCGCCGTTCTGGTTGGTCACCGCGAGGTCGCATTCGACCCGGGACTCGTCGCCTTCGCTGTACTTCTTGGTCACGGTGGCCTGGAACGACAGCTTGTCTCCGGGGAACACCTGGCCCTTGAACCGCGACCGGTACGCCCGGAGGTTGCCGATCCCCAGCCAATCCGTGAGGTAGTGAGAAAGCACTCCGGCGGTGAGCATCCCGTGGCCAAACACGCTGGGGTAGCCGACGGCCCGGGCGAACTCGTCGTCGTGGTGCATTGGGTTGAAGTCCCCCGACGCCCCGGCGTAGCGGACGAAGTCGGTCCGGCTCATCGGAGCGGGGGTGGACCAGGCCGGGCCCTGGTCACCCTCGTTGAGGTCGTCGAAGAACGTCTCCTGTCGATGCATCATCCGCCCCCGGTGGCGGCCTGCGAGGTCTCGATCAGCACGTTCCGAGCGATCACCACGTCCCGGTCGTCCTGGTTGGTGAACTTCGTCTCCAGGACCACGAAGGTCAGGGTCCCTCCCCGCTTCCCTTCCTTGGTGTACACGTCGGCGATCTTGGTCTCCCCGGTGAGCACGTCGCCGGCGTGAACCGGGGCCAGGTACTCGAACTCCTGCTCCCCATGGAGCACCAGGGAGAAGTCCAGCGACAGGTCGGGCGCGGCCCCGTCGAACGTGGTGGGCCACAGCTGCTGGGTCATGGTGAACGTGGGAGGGATCGGCGCGCCCTTGTCGTCCTGGTAGGCGGGGTTGTCGTCCATGATCGCCGCGGCGAACTCCCGAACCTTCCCTCGTTCCACGGGGAAGGTCACGGTGCCGAGGCTGGCGCCGATGCTCGACTTGTCCACGGAACCGGGAGTATAGCTGACGCCCCGTCAGGTAACGGTTCGGACCTTGGGGGGTTCGATGTCCGGGAGCCCCTCCCCCGCAGCCTCGGCCTCCTCGATAGCCCCCGCGTGATCCTCCACGGCCTCCGCCAGGGCGGTCACGTCGATGCCGCCGTGAGTGGGCTCATGGGGCCGGATCCGGGACAGGCCTCTCCGCATCAGGGTGTGGGCCCCGTGTGGGTTCCCCCTCCGGTAGTGCGTGTATCCCGCGCCGAGCTGGGACAGGCCCTTGTAGAACTCCTCGTCCTCGGTCCCCTTGGCCTGCTTCCATACGGTCTCCCAGGCCTCATGGGCCGGGAAGAACCGTCCGGCGTTGAAGTGCTCGATGCCCAGGCGGTGATTCTCCTCGAGCGGGAGGGAGTCGAAGTCCTCGAGCTCGAGCCGGTTGTCCTCGTCCCACGGCAGGAGCTGGCCGAGCTCGTCCCGCGGCCGGCGGGTCTTCTCGCCCGGAGCCCGCTCCTCCCGTTCGCTCACCCCTCCATCGTAACGAGCACCGACTCCCGGGCCCGGCGGCTATCCTCCGCGTCGTGGGACGCGCCCTGCTCACCGACCTGTACGAGCTCAACATGGCCGCCAGCTACCTCCGGCGCGGGATGGTGGCTCCGGCAACGTTCAGCCTGTTCGTCCGGACTCTCCCCGAGGGATGGGGGTTCCTGGTGGCCTGCGGGCTGGAACGATGCCTCGAGTACCTCGAGTCGCTGCGCTTCGAGGACGAGGATCTCGAGTACCTGCGGGAGCACGGGTACCCCGAGGACACCCTGGAAGCCTTCCGGGCCCTGCGGTTCACCGGAGAGGTCCGGGCCATCCCGGAGGGCCGGGTGTTCTTCGACGACGAACCGCTCCTGGAGGTCACCGCCCCACTGCCCGAAGCCCAGCTGGTGGAGACGTACCTCCTCAACCAGGTCACGTACCAGACCGCAATCGCGTCGAAGGCTGCCCGATGCCGGATCGTCGCCCCGCGGGCCGATCTGGTGGACTTCTCCATGCGCCGGGTCCATGGAGGCGAGGCATCCATCGCCGTGGCCCGGGCCACGGCCATCGCCGGGTTCGACGCCACCAGCAACGTCGAAGCAGCCAGGAAGCTCGGACTCCGGGCCACCGGAACGATGGCCCACTCCTACGTGGAGGCGTTCCCCTCCGAGACCGAGTCCTTTCGGGCCTTCGCGGAGGACTTTCCCGACCGGGTCACCCTGCTGGTGGACACCTACGACACGGCACGTGGGATCGAGAAGGCCATCGAGGTGGCCAAGGAGCTGGCGAAGCAGGGCGCTCCGGGACTTCGGGGCATCCGGCTGGATAGCGGGGACCTCGCAGCCCTGTCCTTCGCTGCACGAGCGGCCCTCGATGAGGCCGGGCTCACCGAGGTGCGGATCCTGGCATCCGGAGGCCTGGACGAGCACGTCATCGCGGAGCTGACCGCGGCCGGTGCACCGATCGACGCGTACGGGGTGGGGACCAAGATCGGGGTGTCGGCCGATGCTCCCTATCTGGACAGCGTGTACAAGCTGGTCGAGTACGACGGCGAGCCGGTCGCCAAGCTCTCCACGGCGAAGGCCACACTGCCCGGCCCCAAACAGGTGTGGCGCACCCCGGAGAGAGACGTGATCGCGCTGGCCGAAGAGCACGCAACGGAGGGTGGCGAACCCCTGCTCGAGACGGTCATGCAGGCCGGGGCTCGCACCGCGGAGCCGTCATCGATCGAGGCCGCCGCCCAGCGATTCAAGACGGACCTCGCAGCGCTCCCCGAGAGCCTTCGCACCCTTCGGCCGGAGCCCTATGAGGTCAGGCGCTCAGCCGCGCTGGACGAGCTGGCCGAGTCGGTCCGCAAGCAGATCGTCGCCCGCGAGCTCGGCTGAGGCTCTTCGGTTTACCGACCCAGGAAAGCCAGTGCGGCGGGCTTGAAGGACTCCAGGTCCTCCAGGATGTCCTCGAGCTCGTTCGTTGAGTCGGCGAAGACCGCGAGGACCAGGATGATCCAGATGATGCCCGCGACCACGGCCACCGCACCGGTGATGATCGCGGTGGTGGCCATCCCCGCTCCGACGCCGCCGAGCTGAACCGCCCGGGTCCGGCCCAGGAATCCGAACACCAGGCCCAGGATCCCCAGGATGATGCTCAGGTACGGGAACCAGAACAGGACCACGCCGAGGATGCCGCACACCATGCCCGCCACGGCCAGGCCGTTCGTCTGGCCCGGGACGCCCGGGGGGACCGGGGGCTGGGATGGCTGAGGGGGCTGCGGGGGCTGCGGGACTTGACTCATGGCTGTTCCTCCTTAGAAGACCGCGTTGAACACGATGATGTAGGCGATGATGCTGAGGAGGATCCCCACGGCTCCCGTGGCGATCCCCGCTGTGGCCTGGCCCATCCCCATCCCGCCGGACTGAAGGGCCTTGTTGCGGCCGAGGACACCAAAAACCACCGCCAGGATCCCGGTGATCAGGCCGAGCAGGGCGATCAGGAATGCGGACAGGATCGACACGATCCCGCAGATCATCCCCGCGATCGCGATGCCGTTGGTCGCCGCCGGTGCTCCGGCAGGGGGCGGGGGAGGCGGATATTGCTGGGCCACAATCCCTCCTTGTCGACGGGTCCGCCAGATTGTTCCGTCTGGGGTTGTGCAAGTCAAACAGCGGGTGACAGGGTCGGCAGAGGGCGTCAGACTGGGCCACATGGGCTACATCCAGCTCGATCGGACGCTCCAGCTCCGCCGACCGGCCCTGGTCGCCGCGTTCCGCGGGTGGAACGACGGGGGCGAGGCCGCCACCACGGCAGCCACGTATCTCAGGGACCGGTGGGAGGCGAGTCCAATCGGGAGCGTGGACCCCGAGGAGTTCTTCGACTTCCAGGTGACCCGTCCGATGGTCCGTCTGGTGGACGGGGTGACCCGACAGATCGACTGGCCGGCCAGCACGTTCTTCCACGCCCGCCTGCCGGAACGAGACGTGGTGGTGCTCCTGGGGATCGAGCCGAACGTCCGGTGGCGAACCTTTACCGAGGCCCTGGTGGGAGCGGTCAGAGGCCTGGGCGTGGAGAGCGCGCTGACCCTGGGCGCGTTCCTGGCCGACGTTCCCCACACGTTCCCGGTTCCGGTGACCGGCTCGGCCGCCGACCCCGCCAGCGCCGAGCGTCTGGGGCTCACGGCATCCAGGTACGAGGGGCCCACGGGCATCGTGGGGGTGCTTCACGACGCGCTCGCCGGTGCCGGCTTCGCGTCCGCATCGCTATGGGCCGCCGTCCCCCACTACCTCCCCGGGGGCCCCAACCCCAAGGCCGCCCTGGCCCTGGTGGACAAGGCCACCGCGCTCCTTGGGGTCAACGTGGAGACGGACACCCTGGCCCGGGCGGGTGACACGTGGGAGACCCAGGTGTCCTCAACGATCGACGACAACGCCGAGCTGTCCGCGTACGTCCGGCAGCTCGAGTCGGCGGCGAAGGACCGTGAAGAACCCACCCAGATCCCTTCGGGTGACACGCTGGCAGCTGAGCTGGAGCGGTTCCTCCGCGAGCAGCGCGGCGAGTCGTAGGTGGCCGTCGAGATCCGACCGGTCCGCCCCCAGGAACACGAGGAGGTGGGCAGGGCCACAGCTTCCGCCTACGAGATGTTCGCGACTGGGAGCGCTTCCCCCAACCCCGACTACCTCGACCGGGTTCGAGACGTGACCACCCGAACGAAGCACGCCACGGTGCTGGCGGCGTTCGAGGACGGGGCCGTGCTGGGGTCGGTGACCCTCGAGCTCGAGGACCGGATCCCCGGGGGGCACCCCCGATCACCGCTCGAGCCGGGCCAGGCGCACGTGCGCATGCTGGGGGTGGTTACCGAAGCCAGGCGACGCGGCATCGGGCGTGCGCTGATGGAGGCGTCCATCGCGGAAGCAAGCAAGGCTGGAAAAGAGCGGCTCACGCTGGAGACCACCGCGAGCATGACGGCCGCTCACCAGCTGTACGAGGCCATGGGGTTCCACCGAGAGCCGGACACCGTCTACGACGACGGCTTCCGGCTGCTGAACTACTCGCTGCCGCTCTAACCTTGGGCCCTGCGCACCACCTGGCCGGAGGCCAGGACCACGCCGTCCTCGCACTCCGCTTCCACGGTGCCGCTCTGGAACTGCTGCTCGTATAGGGAGGCGTAGCGACCCCCGCGCTGGAGGAGCTCGGCGTGCGTCCCTCGCTCCACGATCCGTCCGCGGTCGAGGAAGAAGATGACGTCGGCGGCCAGGATCGTGGACAGCCGGTGGGCGATGGCGATCGTGGTCCGGCCCTCCATCAGCGGGCGCAGGGCCTCCTGCACCAGTCGCTCGGAGGTGGTGTCCAGCGATGAAGTGGCCTCGTCCAGGATCAGGATCCGGGGATCCTTGAGGATCACCCGGGCGATGGCCAGTCGCTGCTTCTCCCCTCCGGACATCCGGTACCCACGCTCCCCCACCACGGTGTCGTAGCCGTCCGGCATCTCCATGATCCGGTCGTGGATGAACGCGGCCCGCCCGGCGGCCTCGATCTCCTCCTGAGTGGCGTCGGGGTTCCCGTACAGGAGGTTCTCGCGCACCGTGGTGTGGAACAGGTAGGTCTCCTGGGTGACCATGCCGATGATGTTCCCCAGGCTCTCCAGAGCGATGTCCCGAACGTCGATCCCGTCGATCTCCACCGCGCCCTCGTTCACGTCGTAGAACCGGGGGATCAGGTAGGTCATCGTGGTCTTCCCCGCCCCGCTGGGACCCACGAGCGCGGCAAGCTGGCCGGGCAGGACCTCCTTGTCCACCCCCTCCAGGGTCCACTCGCGACGCTGGCGCTCACCGTCCTCCGATGCGTCCGGCGGGCTGACCGGCGCTGGCCCCTGGCCGTTGCCCTCGCTGGTGTCGTAGCGGAACCGCACGTTCCGGAACCGAACCTGGCCGCGCACCTCGGCGGGATCCAGATGGCGGGCCCCCGGCCGGTCGGTGATCTCGTGAGGCATGTCCAGGTACTCGTAGATCCGCTCGAACAGGGCCATGGCGCTCTGGACCTCCACGCTGACCTGGAGCATCTGCCCGACGGGGAAGAACAGCCGGCTCTGCAGCGTGGTGAAGGCCACGATGGTTCCCGCGGTGATGTCCGGCGAGCCGCCATTGTTGAGGACCAGCCCGGACACCAGGTAGACCAGGGCGGGGGTGATCGAGAAGAAGATCTGGATCGTGGCGAAGAACGAGCGCCCGATCATCTGCTGACGGATCTGGAGGCCGGCGAGCTTCTCGTTCTCCCGGCGGAACCTGCCGGTGTCGTGGTCCTGGCGCCCGAACGCCTTCGACAGGAGGATCCCGGACACCGACAGGGTCTCCTCGGTGATCGCCGTCAGGTCCGCCAGGCTCCGCTGGGTCGAGGCAGCCACCTGTTGCCGGGCCTTGCCCACCCGGCGGGTGAGCCAGAAGAAGAACGGGAGGATCCCCAGGGACAGCACGGTGAGCTGCCACGACAGGATGAGCATGGCGATCACCGTGCTGATGACCACCACCACGTTCGACAGCACGCCGGACGCCGTGTCGGTGACCACCGACTGGATCCCGCCAACGTCGTTCGACAACCGGGACTGGATCTCTCCGGTGCGGGTCGAGGTGAAGAACCGCAGCGACATCCGCTGAAGGTGGGAGTACAGGCGGTCCCGGAAGTCGCGCATCACCCGTTGGCCGACGACGTTCGAGACGTACGTCTGCCACACCCCCAGGGACCCGGAGATGATGGGGATGGCGAACATCGCCGCCACCAAGGTGATCAGCAGGCCCATCTGGACGCCTTCCGGCGGGAACAGGGCCTGGTCGAAGATCACCTTGATCAGGAGGGGGTTGATCACTCCCATGCCCGAGGTGATCAGGATGAGGATCCCGACCAGCGTGATCTGGCGGCGGTACGGCGCAAAGGACTGAGCAACCCTTCTCAGGGTGGCCCGGGAAATCGGGCGAGCCTCGGGATCGGGCTCGAAATGGAAGTAATGACCCCTCACGTACTCAGGATAACGCCGGGTCCCCCTTCCTTCTTCCGGCCAGCTCCCGGGCGCGGGTGAAGACGGCGTCGAGCATGTCCTCGGTGAGCACGCCGGTGAAGGTGTTCTGCTGGCTGGGGTGGTAGCAGCCCTGAAGAACGTATGGGCCGACCTGAACCTCCGCCCCGTGGCCGAACCGTGGACGAGGGCGAGGCGGCGGGTGGCCGAGCGCGGTCACCGCCCGGAGCGCTCCATCCCACGCGAACGACCCCAGCGCCACCAGGACACGGACCTCGTCCAGGAGCTCCAGCTCGCGAACCAGGAACGGAAGGCACCGATCCCGTTCCTCGGGAGTCGGGCGATTGCCCGGCGGGGGACATCGGTTCACCGCAGCGACGTACGCTCCTCGGAGGCGCAGCCCGTCCCGCGGATGCTCGGATCGGGCCTGGTTGGCGAAGCCGGTGCGATGCAGGGAGGCGAACAGCCAATCCCCGGACCGGTCGCCGGTGAACACCCGGCCGGTCCGGTTCCCCCCGTGGGCCGCCGGGGCCAGCCCCACGATCAGCACCGAGGCGTCCGGATCGCCGAAGCCCGGCACCGGCCTGGC
>DAITPV010000060.1:0-10084 GCA_036833435.1 Actinomycetota bacterium
TCGCCGGCAGCGTGGGGGCGGGCCGACCGGGCAATGCGGGCCTCCCGACTGGCGCCCGGTCGGTCCCCGCGCTTCCTTCTGCCGGCCCGAGGATTCCCGCTGGGCGCGGGAGGTAAGGAGGCAGTCGATGGCCGGTAGATTCGGAGCGGTGGCCACGGCGATGGTCACACCATTCAAAGAGGATCTCTCGCTCGACCTGGACCGGGCTCAGGAGGTGTCTGCCTGGCTGTTCGAGCGCGGATCGGACTCCCTTGTGGTTGCGGGCACCACGGGCGAGGGGGCGACCCTGAACGACCAGGAGAAGGTCGACCTGTGGCGGGCCACGGTTCAGGCCGCTGAGGGAAGGGGTTCCATCATCGCCGGGACCGGCACCTACGACACCGCGCACTCCATCCACCTCACCAAAGAGGCGGAGAAGGCCGGGTGCGACGCGGCGCTGGTCTTGGCGCCTTACTACAACAAGCCGCCGCAGTCCGGCCTGTACGAGCACTTCAAGGCGGTTGCTGCGGCCACTTCGCTGCCGGTGATCCTGTACAACATCCCGGGCCGCACGGCCGTGAAGATCTCGAACGAAACCATCCTTCGGCTGGCGGAGATCGACAACATCATCGGGGTCAAGGACGCCACCGCGGATCTGGTGGCTGCCGCGGAGCTGGGAGAGGCGGCTCCGGACTTCGAGATCATCTCCGGTGAGGACGCCCTGACGTTCCCCCTGGTGTGCCTGGGCGGGACCGGGGTGATCGCGGTGACCTCGCACGTCGCGGGGGAGCGGATGCGACAGATGGTCGAGCTCGCCGCAACGGGCGACGTGGCCTCCGCACGCAAGATCCACTTCGAGCTGCTGCCCCTGTACCGGGGCCTGTTCATCACCACGAGCCCCATCCCGGTGAAAGCGGCGATGGGCCTGATGGGTCAGCCCGTGGGACCGCCCCGGTTGCCCCTGGTCCCGGCCACCGACGACGAGGTGGGCCGGATCCGGAAAGCGTTGGAGGATGGCGGAGCCCTGTAGGCTCACCTTCCTCGGCGGCCTCGGGGAAGTGGGCCGCAACATGGCGGCCCTCGAGCTCGACGGCCGCATCCTGCTCATCGACGCCGGGCTGTCCTTCCCCGGTGACGACATGCCGGGGATCGACCTGGTCCTTCCGGACTGGGACCACTTCCGGGACCGGCTCGACGACATCGAGGCCCTGATCCTCACCCACGGACACGAGGATCACGTGGGGGCTCTCCCGTACCTGCTGCGGGAGATGCGCCTGGAGGTCTATGGAACCAAGCTCACCCTCTCCCTGATCCGGCCGAAGCTCGAGGAGCACGAAGTGATCGATCAGGCCGCGTTCCACGAGGTGGCTCCGGGAGAAGAGGCCGCCATCGGGCCGTTCCGGGCCCGGTTCTACCGGGTGACCCACTCGATCCCCGACGGTGTGGCGGTGGCGGTGGACACTCCGGCGGGGACCCTGTTGCACACCGGGGACTTCCGCCTGGACCCCACCCCGATCGACGGGCGGCTCACCGACCTGCAGGGGATCGCCGACGAGGCCCGCCGAGGGGTCCACGTCCTGCTCTCCGACTCCACGAACGCCGAGGACTCCGGGACCATCCCCAGCGAGCGCACCGTGGGTCCGGAGCTCGAGAAGATCATCGAACGGGCTCCCCGCCTGGTGGTGGCGGCGTGCTTCGCCAGCCACATCCACCGGATCCAGCAGATCTGCGATGCGGCCCGCAAGGCCGGACGCAAGGTGGCCTTCCTGGGCCGGAGCATGCACCAGTCCGTGGGACAGGCCGGGGCGCTGGGCTACCTGAACGTCCCGGAGGAGGACGTCGTGGCCATCGAGCAGCTGGCCACCCTCGATCCTCGTGAGGTCACGGTGGTGTCCACGGGGAGCCAGGGTGAGCCGCTCTCGGCCCTGGCGCTGATGGCCGCCCACGAGCACAAGTGGGTCAAGCTCGTCGAGGGAGACATCGTGATCATGTCGTCGTCGGTGATCCCCGGGAACGAGGTGGCCATCCACCGGGTCATCGACGGGCTGTACCGCACGGGCGCCGACGTCCTCCACACGGGGATCGCTCCCGTGCACGTCTCGGGCCACGCCGCGGCCGAGGAGCTCAAGCTGATGCTCAACCTGGTGCAGCCAAGATGGTTCATCCCCGTCCACGGCGAGCGCCGGCACCTGGCGAACCACGCCCGCCTGGCCGGAGAGGTGGGGATCCCTCCCGAGCGCATCCTGGTCTGCGAGGACGGCGACGTCGTGGACATCGGCGAGGACGTCAAGGTCGTGGAGCACGTGCGGGCAGGGATGGTGCTGGTGGACGGCCTGGGGATCGGCGACGTCGGCCACGAGGTTCTCCGGGATCGCCGCAAGCTCGCGGGCGACGGCATCGTGGTCGTGGTGGTGACCGCCGACAGCCAGACCGGCGAGGTGCTGGCCGGCCCGGACATCATCACCCGGGGCTTCGTCCACGACGAGACGTCCGAGGAGATCCTCGAGGAAGCCGGCCACCGGACCCTGATGTCGCTCAAGGAGGTGGCTGCAGAGGAGGTGGGGGACCCCACCATCCTCAAGCAGCACATCCGCCGGACCCTGGGGAAGTATTTCTTCGAGGTCATTCAGCGGAAACCGATCATCGTTCCCGTCATCATGGAGGTCTAGCGACGGAGGTCCTCGTCTGATGGCCACCAAGAAGAGGCTAAAGAAGAAGAAGCAGCGCGGGAGCTTGGTGCTGGCCGCCGGCCGCAAGGTCGTCGAGCACCTGGGCGATCACCTGGCGGACGCCATCGGCATCGGCCTGGTGGTCCTGGCGCTGCTGTCCGCCCTGGGGATCTGGTTCGAAGCGGCGGGACCGTTGGGAGAGGGCCTGTCATGGGTGGCCCGTGGCACGTTCGGGGTGGCCGGCTACGCCTTCCCGGTGGTAGCCCTGTGGTGGGGCGTGGTCCTGGTGCGGGGAACGGCCGAAGAGGACCGGGGACGAATGCTGATCGGCTTGGTGTTCACCATCGTCGGCGGCCTCGGGCTGTGGTCGCTGATCTGGGAGAACCCCAGTCCCGTTGCGGGCTTCGAGGCCCTGGCCCGTGCCGGAGGGGCGATCGGCTCGCTGGCCGCGTGGCCACTGTCCCGGCTGATCTCCGGGTACGGCGCCGCGGTGGTCTGTCTGGGGATGTTCGTCCTGGGCCTCCTGGTGTACACGGGCACCCCGATGGCCTCGGTGATCGAGGCGTTCCGCCGCCCGTTCGAACGAGACGAGGAACAGGAGCCCGAGGAGGAGGAGGAGTCCCTGCCACGGCGCACTCGGCGCCGGAAGAAAGAAGAGGCTGTCGAGCCCGAGGTCTCCGTGGTCGGCGCGGCGTTCGCCGACGGCGAGGACGAGGAGCAGCTGGACTCCGCCGAGGTCCAGGTGAGCGCCCCCGGCCGGGGGTCGGGGGACGGGTACGAGCTGCCGCCCCTGGATCTCCTTCGCGAGGCCCCGCCGGCCGCGGCGGGAGGCCGGGACGAGCGGGAGGTTATGTCGGTCCTGGAGCAGACCCTCCGGAACTTCGACGTCGACGTTCGGGTCACCGGGTTCACTCGCGGTCCGACCGTGACGCTGTTCGAGGTCAGCGTGGGCGAGGGCACCAAGGTCAAGAAGGTCCTGGCCCTGGGCGATGACATCGCCTACGCCCTGGCTACCCCGGAGGTTCGCATCATCGCCCCGATCCCCGGCAAGTCGGCGATCGGCGTGGAGGTGCCCAACGACACCCGGGACTTCGTGGTCCTCGGTGACGTCCTTCGGACCAAGGCGGTGCAGGACGAGCCGCATCCGTTGACCGTGGCGCTGGGCAAGGACGTCCATGGGCGGGCCGTGACGCTCCGCCTCAGCCAGATGCCGCACCTGCTGATCGCCGGGGCCACCGGGGCGGGGAAGTCCTCGCTGATCAACGCGTTCGTGACCTCCATCCTGATGCGCACCACCCCCGACGAGGTCAAGCTGATGCTGGTCGACCCCAAGCGCGTGGAGCTCTCGCACTTCGCCGACCTGCCCCACCTCATCTCGCCGGTGATCGTGGCCCCCAAGCGTGCTGCCGAGGCCCTCGGATGGGTGGTCCGAGAGATGGAGCTGCGGTACGAGCAGCTGGCCACGGTGGGGATGCGGGATCTGGACGCGTACAACTCCTCGCTGGCCGACGGCACGCTTCGCATCCCGCCCGGGCGGGACGACGACTTCGACCACCTCCCGTACATCCTGGTGGTCATCGACGAGCTGGCCGACCTGATGATGGTGGCCCCTCGCGACGTGGAGGACGCCATCTGCCGCATCGCCCAGATGGCCCGGGCCGTGGGGATCCACTTGGTGGTGGCCACTCAGCGCCCCAGCGTCGACGTGGTCACCGGACTGATCAAGGCCAACATCCCGTCCCGGATCGCGTTCATGACCGCCAGCGCCGCCGACTCCCGGGTCATCCTCGACGTGGGCGGCGCGGACAAGCTGCTCGGCAACGGCGACATGCTGTTCCTTCCGTCGTCGGCGTCCCGGGCCCACCGGATCCAGGGGGCATGGGTCACGGAGAAAGAGATCGACGCGGTGACCACGTGGGTCCGCAAGCAGCAGGAGCCCGAGTACGTCCAGGGGATCGAGGGGCTGGGCCGTCCGCACTCGGTCGACGAGGAGGACTACGAGCCCGGTGCCGACGACGAGCTCGTGCAGCAGGCGTCGGAGCTGGTGATCCGGTCCCAGCTCGGCTCCACCTCCATGCTCCAGCGCAAGCTGAAGGTGGGATTCGCCCGGGCCGGCCGGATCATGGACGAGCTGGAGGAGCGGGGGATCGTGGGGCCCTCGCTCGGCTCCAAGCCGCGCGACGTCCTGATGACCTGGGATGAGTGGACCGAGTCGCGCGCGGGAGTGCCGTAGGGCTCAGGGCTGCCAGTCGAGGATCGTCCCCAGTCCCTGCACCAAGGCGAACCACACTGCCGCATCCGCGACGGGAACCAGCAGGACCCGCAGCCCCCGGTGCCGGTTGACGATCAGGAACACCAGCAGCGCGCCCCCCACGCCACGTACAGGATGAGGAGGGCCCACCCGGGAGCGACCAGGCCCGAGGCCACGAAGAAGAACACCGCCACCCCGTGCAACAGGAACGCGATGACCAGGGCGATCCCGTCGCCCAGTGAGTACCGCGCGGGCTTGGACTGCATGATGTGAGTATGCTCTCCGTGTTGAACGCCCACCTGAAGCAACCTGCGGTGACCGGCCTGGGCGCAGCCCTGCGGTCCGTCAGGACCAAGCGAGGGAAGAGCCTGGAGCAGGCCAGTCGGGAGATGCGGGTCCGGCCCGACTATCTCGAGGCACTCGAGGAAGAGTCGTTCGAAATGTTCCCCGACGACGTCTACGTCCGGGGGTTCCTGCGGTCGTACGCCCGGTATCTGGGTCTGAGCCAGGAGAAGTGCATCTCCGTGTACGAGCAGGGGCACGGGCGCCGGACCCGTCCCGCACCGGTGGAGAAGGCCCCTGGGGTCAGGCCAAGTGAGTTCGTGGAGCTCACGGAGCGGAAGCGGGCCTCCTGGTTCCTCGTGGCCTTCGCCGCGGTGATCGTGCTGGCGGCCGCGGCGGCGGTGGGCATCCTGTCGCGATCCACGGCCGTCCCCGAGCCGGCCCGGGTGGCCTCGCCGCCGCTCGTCCCGGTCGTCGACCAGACCGTGCAGGTGGGTGTGGACCCCCATCAGGAGGTCGAGGTCACCGTGGTGATCGACGGCGAGGAGCAGGTCTTCACCCTGCAGGAGGGGGAGGCCCGCTCGTTCGAGGCCGGCGAGTCCATCACGATCCGGCTGTCCGAAGGCGACCTGGCCGATCTGGTGGTCAACGGTCACCGGGTGAAGCAAGCGGGTGAGCGACACCAGCCGTACGAGGCCACCTTCACTCCCGCGAGCTTTCGGGAGGCGGCATCTCCGGCGGCTCCCGGAAGCTGACGCCGTTCGGCCTGGGCTGGCCGAACATCATCTCGATCTTCCGGATCCTCCTCGCGCCGGTCCTGGTCCTGCTGGTGGTGTCCGGCGAGGAGGTCGCCGCGTGGGCGGCGGCCGCACTGTTCGTGTTCGGGGCCGCCACCGACGGGCTCGACGGCTACCTGGCCCGCCGGTATGACAGCGCGACGCCGCTGGGGCAGTGGCTCGACCCGCTGTCCGACAAGATCCTGGTGACCACCCCGATCGTGGCCATGACCGCCGTGGGATCGTTCCCCCTGTGGGCCGCGCTGGTCATCGTGGCCCGGGAGTTCGCGGTGTCCTTGCTCCGGGCGTGGCTCGGGTCGCGGGGGGTGGGCATGCCGGCGTCCATGTGGGGGAAGGTGAAGACCGCGGTCCAGATGGTCCTGGTCCCCCTGTACCTCGTCCCGCTCGGGCCCGGAGCGGATGGGTTCAAGACCGTGGCGCTGGTGGTGGCGGTGATCCTCACGGTGTGGTCGGGGTTGGACTACTTCCTCCGCGCCGGCCGGCGGGTGCCGAGCTCCAGGCCATGAACGCGGAGGTCGTGGGGATCGGGACCGAGATCCTCCTGGGCCAGATCGCCAACTCGAACGCGCAGTGGATCTCCCAGCGGCTGGCGGAGGTCGGGATCGACGTGCTCCACCACCAGGCGGTGGGGGACAACGTGGAGCGGATCGCGGAGACCATGCGGCTGGCGGTGTCCCGGGCCGACGTGGTCATCGCCACCGGAGGACTCGGTCCTACCGGTGACGACATCACCCGCGACGCGGTGGCCCAGGCCACCGGCCGGACGCTGCACCGCCAGCGAGCCATCGAGGACTTCCTCAGGGAGAAGTTCCGGCGGCTGAGCCGGGAGATGCCGGAGTCCAACCTGGTGCAGGCCGACGTTCCTGAGGGGGCTCGGTACATCCTGCCCGGGCGAGGGACGGCCCCCGGGTTGATCATCGAGCTCGACGGTGGCCACCGGCTGTACGCCGTCCCTGGAGTCCCCGCGGAGATGCGGGAGATGATGGAGAACACCATCCTTCCCGAGCTGGCCAAGCTGTCGGGACCGGCGGTCATCGTCTCCCGCTCGCTTCGGGTGGTCGGGATGGCCGAGGCCAGGGTGGGGGAGCTCCTCGACGACCTGTTCCAGTCGTTCACCAACCCCACCGTGGCCTACCTGGCGTCGGCGGGGGAGGTCCGGATCCGGCTGACCGCCAAGGCCTCCACGCGCGAGGAAGCCGAAGCTCTGATCGAGCCACTGGAGCGGCAGGTCCGCGATCGGCTGGGCGACTCGGTGTTCGGCGCCGACGAAGTGGAGCTGGAAGAGGTGGTGGGACGCCTGCTGTCCGACCACGAGCTGTGGCTTTCGTGCGCCGAGTCCCTCACCGGTGGGAGCCTGGCGGCCCGCATCGTGGGGGTTCCGAACGCCTCGAAGTACTTCGCCGGCGCGGCGGTGTGCTATTCGCCCGACGCCAAGCGCGACGTGCTGGGCGTCTCCGAGGAGACCATCGAGAAGCACGGGACGGTCAGCGAGGAGTGCGCCATCGAGATGGCCCGGGGGGCCCTGAAGACCTTCGGGTCGGACGTGGCCCTGTCGACCACCGGGGTGGCCGGACCGGAGGAGCTGGAAGGGAAGCCACCCGGAACGGTGTGGGTGGCCCTGGCGGCCGGGGACGCCGAGGAGGCCAGGACGTTCCGAGCCCCCGGAGACCGGGACCAGGTCCGGCGGTGGACGGAACAAGGGGCCCTGGACCTGCTCCGTCGGTACCTCCTGTCACGCTGATGGCCCGTGACCGGGCCTCGCGCCCGGAGGCCAAGCCCCTCCGGCTGTTCGTGGCCGTCGACCTGATAGAGGCGGCCATGGACGCGGTGGTCCGGACCATCGAGCCGTGGCGCGCGCGTCTTCCAAAGGGCCGGTGGGTGCCGTCGGAGAACTGGCACGTCACGCTGAAGTTCCTGGGCCGCACGTGGCCCCGGCTCCTGGCCACGGTGGAGGAGTCCTGTCGAGATGTGGCCGCGGGGGCGGCCCCGTTCGAGGTGGGGCTCGGCGGTCTCGGCGTGTTTCCCGGGCCGTCCCGGGCTCGAGTGCTGTGGGTGGGCCTCGACGATCCCGCCGAGGGGCTGGCCGGCCTGGCCGGCGCCCTCGATGAGAGCCTGGCCGCGGAGTTCACGCCGGAGAAGCGCGGGTTCACCGCCCACCTCACCGTGGCACGGTTCAACCCGCCGACTCCCGTTCGAGAGTACGCCGAGGCGCTGGGGACGACACGGGTGGACGCGCCCTCGTCGCGGATCGACCGGTTGGTCCTGTACCGGAGCCACCTTTCTCCGCGCGGAGCCCGGTACGAGCCTGTGGGCACGTTCCCGTTCGGCGCCTGATCCCTCCCGCGTACACTCCGAAGTCGCATGGATCGCGAGCACCGGGAGGAGCACGAGGCCCTGGAGACCGGCGGCCCCGGGCCGGTGGAGACGGACCCGGTCCCCGGCGATGTGGGCCGCGTCCCGGCCGAGGGCCTGGGGCGGGGGAGCGGTGGCAAGTACGTGGTGGTGATCGGCGCCGGGATGGCCGGCCTGGTTGCCGCTCACGAGCTGAAGCGTGCCGGCCACCGGGTGGTGATCCTCGAGGCCCAGAACCGGGTGGGCGGACGGGTGTGGACGTGGCGGAACTTCGCTCCCGGCCTGTACGCGGAGTTCGGGGCCATGCGCATCCCCCGGGCCCACGACCTCACGCTGGCGTACTGCGAAGGGTTCGGCCTCCGGCTTCGCCCCTTCGTCATGGGGAACCCCAACGGCCTGGTCCACGTGTCCGGCGATCGGATGACCATGGCCGAGGCCCAGGCTCAGCCGGATCGCATGCCCTTCGACCTGGCGGAGCACGAGCGGGGACGAAGCGCCGACGACCTGTGGCTCGATGCGATCGCCGACATCCGGGAGCTCCTGGATCGCGAGGGTGAGGCCGGCTGGGTGCAGGTGGTCGAGGAATACGACCGCTACTCCCTGTACGACTTCCTAAAGATCCGGGGCTTCTCGGAGGGAGCCATCGAGTACTACGCGGTGATGAACTTCGTCGAGGCCGACATGAACAACGCGGTCGTGGAGGTCCTCCGCGAGGATCTCGGCGGAGCGTACGTGGACATGCAGGAGATCGTGGGCGGGATGGATCTCCTGCCGTCGGCTTTCTACCGGGAGCTCGAGCGGGAGGTTCGGCTGGGAGCCGAGGTCCACGCCCTGGACCAGGACGACCGCTCGGTCACCGTGCACTACAAGACAGAGGCCGGCCGGTACGCGGTAACCGCCGACCACGCCATCTGCACCCTCCCGTTCCCCGTGCTCCGAACCGTGGAGGCGCTCACGCCATTCGACCGGCACAAGCAGCGGGCCATCCGCCAGCTTAACTACCACGCCTCGACCAAGGTCCTGTTCCAGGTGCGGAGCCGGTTCTGGGAGCGGGACGACGGGATCCTCGGCGGAGCTTCGGTCACGGACCTTCCGGTCCGGCGGCTGAACTACCCGACCCCCGACCCGTCCACCGAGCGAGGGGTGCTGCTGGCCTCGTACACCTGGGGCCAAGACGCGCTGCAGTGGGGAGCCATGGACGAGGAGACCAGGCTGGAGGAAGCCCTCCACGACGTGTCTCAGATCCACCCCCAGATCCGGGAGGAGTTCGAGGTGGGCGCGTCCCACGCCTGGTACAGCGACCGGTGGGCCAGGGGCGCCTTCGCGCTGTTCGCCCCCGAGCAGCAGTCCCGGCTGCAGGCAGACATCGTCCGGCCGGAGGGCCGGATCCATTTCGCAGGCGAGCACTGCTCCCTGTACCACGCGTGGATCCAGGGAGCCCTGGAGTCGGGGATCCGGGCAGCCCAGGAGGTGCACACCAGCCCCGCATGATACCATTTCGGCCCTCAGCGTGAGAGCAAATGTGATATCATCTGAGCTGAAATGGATGCCGCTCGTGTGCTCCGGCAAGCCCGGCGAAGGGCGGGCCTGACCCAGCGGGAGCTGGCCGACAGGGCCGGCGTCCCGCAATCCCAGGTGGCCAGGATCGAGTCCGGCGCAGTGGCCCCTCGCGTGGACACCCTGGACCGCCTCCTGGAGGCCTGCGGCGAAGGCCTCGAGTCCCTTCTCCGTCCGGGGATCGGGGTGGACAAGTC
>DAITPV010000061.1:0-10063 GCA_036833435.1 Actinomycetota bacterium
CCATGTGGGCACCGGCCGGCGAGGACGGAGCCGGCGCACGGCACCCGGTCGCCGTTCCTCTCGGACCGCCTCCATGATCCTGGGGACCAGGTCGGGAACGGGCGGCGCGGATTCCAGGCGGACGAGCTCCCGGAGGCGGCCGGCGCGGCTCTCGAAGGCCCGGCACCGCGCGCAGGTGGCCACGTGATCGGCGAGGGATCGGTCGAGACTTGAGTCGCGGTCGCCGTCGAATCTGCCCGAGAGCTCCCGCTCGGCGATCTCACATTTCATCGGCGTCGCGCTCCTCCAGGGCTTCCATCAGGAGGCCTCTGGCTCGATGCATCCGGCTCTTGAGCGTTCCCTGAGGCACCGAAAGCACCTCTGCCGTCTCGCTGTACGACAACCCGAACACCTCGATCAGCACGAAGGACTCGC
Source organism: Actinomycetota bacterium (assembly GCA_036833435.1). Classification (GTDB taxonomy): domain Bacteria; phylum Actinomycetota; class UBA4738; order UBA4738; family CALAEC01; genus DAITPV01. Next base: position 415 of record DAITPV010000061.1, read on the forward strand.
GAAGGTCCTGGGGGAGCGAGTCGATGGCATCCGACAACGCCGCCCGGAGGGAGGCGTCGGGAGTCGGGGGCGGCTCGGAGACCTCGCGGATCAGCCGGCGAGCTCGCTCCCGGTGACGGATGGCGTCCACGGCGCAATTCCGGGCGATGCGGAACAGCCACGTGGAGAACTTCGACTGCCACCGGAACCGCCGGAGTGACCGGTACGCCTTGATGAACGCTTCCTGGGTGACGTCCTCGGCCGTGGGCGGGTCCCGGACCAGGTGGACGACCATCCGGTACACGTCGCCCTGGAACGCCCGGACCAGCTGCTCGAACGCTGCCGGGTCTCCAGACCCTGCTCTCCGGACGGTCTCCGGCTCCGGCTCCCGCAGCGCCCCGTCCCCTCTCCCTCGCGATGGGGTCGCTCCGCCTCAACTGTACTGCGTCCGCGCTGCCGGCCCGCCGGCCATCACCGGCCGGCCGTACCGAGGAACTCGAGCTCTTCGTCGATCCCCGGCGAAGGGATGGTGTCGAGCTCGCTGCCGGTGGCCGGGTCGATCAGCTCCACCTGCTCGGGCTGCGCCACGTACAGGCCATCCGGCCCGATCCCCAGGCCCGACACGGGCCCGTCCGTCATCCAGCTGTCCACCGGCTGCAGGGTTGCCGTGTCCAGCCGAGTGATCTGCGAGCCACGGCCCACGTACAGCGAGGTCCCATCGGACGAAACGGCCGCGCGGACTGCGCCTTCACCGGTCCCGAAGTCCACGGTGGCCTCCTGCACGATCCGCATCTTGCGGGTGTCCATCACCGCCACGAGGTCCCGGTCCGCATCGACCACGTAGAGTCGGCGGCCGTTCGGTGAGGGCGCCATGGCCTCGGCGGTCGCGTCCCCGCCCCAGAACCCCCGGGGCAGCGCGACGCAGTGGGCCCAACCGTTCTCGGCGTCGAGGACGTGGACGAATGCCACCGGCTCGGCCATATGCTCGGCGTGCACGCCGTACCCCGCGTCCGCCTCATTCGCCGGAGGCTGGGTGGTGTACAGGGTGTGAACGAGGGAGCCGTCGGCGGTGGCCACTTGCTCGAGGCGGGTGCCGGTCATCGACTCGACGGTCTTGGTGTTGGTCAGCACGTCGTACACGTCTCCATCGGTCAGGTCGAGCCGGACCACCCGGTACGACGTCGGAGCGGATGCGGGGAGGAACGAGATCATGTACAGGCTGGCGCCGTCCGGGGAGAACGCCTCGGGCTCGAAGTTGCCCTTCAGCGGGTAGGTCTCGGGGTCGTCAACACCCGAGGGGTCCGCCACGACGATCGAGGTCCTGGCACGCGGCTCGGGGATCCACGGGTTGGCGCCCTCGGCGAGCGGAGGCATGAGCGCCACTTTGGAACCGTCGAAGGCCACGACCCGGATGCCGAGCTCTCCGGGGAGAGACAGGGCCGAGGTGACGCTCCCGGTGGCGGCCTCTCGGCCCTTCAGGACGGTGGAGCCCTCGGACACGGTGGCGGTGTAGACCGCCGCCCAGTTCCCCAGGGCCGGCACGCCCGGGCTCTCGGACAGCACCGAACCCGTGGACGGGTCGAGCGAGAGCACTCCGGAGCTCGTTCCCAGCAGGAGACGGTCCTCCGGCGGGATCGTGCTCGAACTGCCCTGCCCCGTGCATGCGGCCAACGTCATCGCTGCCATCGCCACGAGCGCTCTGATCGACATCCCTGCCCCCTTTCCCCGGCCCATGTGTCGTTCTCACCGCTACAGACGTGCCCCGCAGGCGATCGGTTCGGTCCGGTTGACCCGGTTCCCCTTGTTTGGGTAGCGTCAAAGGACCCTCACTGGAGGAAACCCATGCGGAACCGAAGCGGACTTGCCCTGTCTCTCGTTCTTGCCGTCACTGCGGCGATTCTGGCCACCGCGGTCCCCGCCAGCGCGGCGGTCTTCACGCCGACTCGGTTCGACGATCCCGTGCCCGACGCCTGTGCTCCGGCCGACTGCTCGCTACGAGAGGCGATCAGGGCGGCCAACGCCGCGGCGGGCCCAGACACGATCCCGCTCCAGGCAGGGACCTACACCCTCCAGCAGGTCGGAACGGACGAAGACGACGCCCTGGACGGAGATCTCGACATCACCGACGACCTCACGATCACGGGCATGGGGCCCGCCGCCACGACCGTCGACGGCAACGGAGCCGTGACCCTTGAGCGCGTCTTCGCCGTTGACCCCGTGACCGGAGGAGCCAGCCCGGCCGTGAGCTTCTCCATGCTCCGCATCACCGGGGGGACTGACTCCCTCGGACTCGGGATCCTGAGCGAGAACGAGGCTCGAGTCACCATCACCGACGTCACGATCTCCGGCAACACGGGAGACTCATTCGGGGGCGGCATCTTCAACCAGGACGACGCCGTCATGACCATCACGAGCAGCACGATCAGCGACAACCAGATCGACTCATTCGGGGGCGGCATCTTCAACCAGAACGACGCCGTCATGACCATCACGAGCAGCACGATCAGTGGCAACCGGCTCACCGATTCGTTCGGGTCGGGAATCATGAATCAGGGCGATGCCCGGCTAACCATCACGAACAGCACCATCTCCGGGAATAGCGCGGCCGGGACCTTCGGCGGCGCCATCTTCAACCAGGACGACGCCGTCCTCACGGTCGAGGGCACCACCGTGATCGGGAACACCTCCGGCGGCCTGGGGGGCGGGATGTTCCTTCAGAGCGACTCCGTGACGACGATCACGAACACCACGGTGAGTGGGAACAGCGCAGTCACCGACGGGGGCGGTATCTGGGTGCAGAGCGCCCCCACCGTCACGTTGGGGAACGTCACGATCACCGGGAACCGCGCGGACTCCAACAACGATGCAGATGGAGACGGGGGCGGCATCCGCGTCGACGATGCATTCACCGGCACGTTCACTCTGCGGAACACCATCGTTGCGGGAAACGCTGACCCCACGAGCGACCCCGACTGCCGGGGAGCGCTCACTTCCGGGGGGTACAACCTTGTGGGGATCGTGTCTCCGGATTGCACCTTCTCCTCGGGGACCGCCGACAAGACCGGAACGCCGGCGGCACCGATCGACCCGAAGCTCGGGGCCCTGGCCGACAACGGTGGACCGACCCAGACCCATGCCCTGCTGACCGGGTCTCCGGCCATCGACGCGGGCAACCCGGCCACCCCCGGCTCGGGGGGCTCTGCCTGCCCAGCCGCGGACCAGCGGGGCCTGGCCCGGAACTGCGACATCGGGGCGTACGAGCTCGTGTTGTGCGCAGAGGTTCCCGTGAACAGGATCGGGACCACGGGTGACAACACCCTCACCGGAACCGACGGGTCCGATGGTTTCCTGGCCGGAGACGGCAATGACACCGCCACCGGCCTTGCCGGGGACGACGCCTTCTGTATGGAAGGCGGCAACGACAGCTCCGACGGTGGTGACGGCAACGACACCTCCTCAGGAGGAGCCGGCAACGACAAGAGCATCGGTGGAGGGGGCAACGACACCGATCAGGCTGGTGCCGGCAACGACAACGCGAAGGGTGGGGGCGGCAAGGACCTCCTCAAGGGCCAGGGGGGCAAGGACCGCTTGGGCGGGGGAGCCGGGAAGGACAAGCTAATCGGCGGCGGAGGCAAGGACAAGCTCAACTGCGGCGGCGGAAAGAACGAGGTCGGCAAGGGCGGACCCGGCAAGGACAAGGCTCAGAAGTGCGAGAAGGGTAAGGCCTGAGGCCCTTGCGCGGCTGAGCCCTCGGCGGGTACAAAGGTCCCGTCCCCCGACCCCCATTGACGTGGCCAAACCTTCCCGTCGAGTCGCCGCCGTCGTCATGGCCGCTGGAAAGGGCAAGCGGCTTCGTTCGAACGTGCCGAAGGTGCTCCACCCGGTGTGCGGCCGGGCCTCCGTGTGGCATGTGCTGCAGGCCCTCCGAGCCGTCCGCCCTGAGACCGTGGTCCTGGTGGTCGGTCACCGGGGGCACGAGGTCGAGAAAGCGGTCCGCTCCTGGAACCTCCGGCTGCCGATCACCTTCGTTGAGCAGGGCGAGCAGCTGGGCACCGGGCACGCGGTGATGGTCGCGGAAAAGGCGATCGGGAAAGCCCACGATGTGCTGGTGGTCCCGGGTGACGAGCCGCTCCTGACCGGCGAGCAGCTTCGGGGCCTCATGGGGAGCCACCGGCGGCGAGACGTAGCGGCGGTGGTGCAGACCACCGTCCCGCAGGACCCTCGAGGGTTCGGACGGGTGATCCGGGACGGCGACGACTTCGTTCGGATCACCGAGGGAGCGGATGCCTCTCCGAAGGAGCTGGCCGTCCACGAGGTGGCCACCTCCGTGTACGCGTTCCGGCGAGAGGACCTGTTCAAGGCCCTCCCCCTGCTGACCAGGGAGAACCGGCAGAACGAGTACTACCTGCACGAAACGCTCAGCGTGCTGGTCGACAAGGGGGAGCGGATCGCCGTGCAGACGGTGGACAACGGCGGGTCCGTGGGGGCCAACTCTCGCGCCGAGGTGGCCGTCGCTGCGGCGGTCATGCGGCAGCGGATCAACCAGGGCTTGATGGATGCCGGGGTGGTCATCGTGGACCCCGAGGAGACCTACGTGGACGCGGGGATCCGGGTCGGCGCCGACACCACGCTCCTGCCGCAGACCTACATCGAGGGTGACAGTTCGGTGGGGAAGGGGTGCACCATCGGCCCGTCCTGCCGGATCGAGGACAGCAGGATCGCCGACGAGGCCACCGTGGAGCTGTCGGTGATCAGGGGTGCCCGGATCGGGCCCCGAGCCGTGGTAGGGCCGTACACCCACATCCGGCCGGGGACCGTGATGGGGGCCGACACCAAGGCCGGCTCGTTCGTGGAGATCAAGGCCTCCAGGATCGGGGACGGGTCCAAGGTGCCCCATCTGTCCTACGTGGGCGACACCACGATCGGGCGGAATGCCAATATCGGGGCCGGCACCGTCACGGTGAACTACGACGGGTACGAGAAGCACCGGACCGTGATCGGTGACGATGTCCGTCTGGGGTCCGATACGATGCTGGTTGCACCGGTGCGGATCGGAAAGGGAGCGGTCACGGGAGCGGGGTCGGTCATCACTCGGGACGTCCCCGCCGGGGCCTTGGCCGTGGAGCGGACCGAGCAGCGGGTGGTCAAGGGGTATCGCGCGCGCAAGGATCGGAAGGCGCGCGAGGGGAAGTCCGGGAAGCGCGGGGGGGAGCGGTGAGCACGATCAAGGAGATCGTCACCAAGAAACGGATGATGCTGTTCTCGGGAACGGCACACCCGGATCTTTCGCAGGAGATCGCAGAACAGCTCGGGGTGGAGCTCTGCGGGGCCAAGCTGTCGAGGTTTGCCAGCGGAGAGATCTACTTCCGAGCCGAGGAGAGCGTCCGCGGCGCGGACGTGTTCGTGATCCAGACGCACGCCGATCCGGTGAACGAGGCGATCATGGAGAACCTGCTGATCGTCGACGCCATGAAGCGGGCTTCTGCCAAACGGATCACCGCGGTGGTGCCGTACTACGGGTACTCGAGGCAAGACCACAAGGCCCTGGCCCGAGAGCCGATCTCAGCCAAGCTCCTGGCAGACATGCTCACCGCGGCGGGGGCCAACCGCGTGGTGTCCGTGGACCTCCACAGCGGACAGATCCAGGGGTACTTCGACTACCCGTTCGATCACCTCACCGCGCTTCCCCTGCTGGCCGACTATCTCCGGAAGGACCTCGGGCTCGAGGGGGACGGGCTGGTCGTCGTGGCTCCCGACGCCGGGCGCACCAAGGTCGCCGAGCGCCTCCGGAAGTACCTGGACGCCGAGATGGCCTACATCTACAAGCGGCGATCGCACCACGAGGCCCACACCATCGAGGAGATGGTGGTGGAGGGCGACGTCCGCGGACAGATCTGTCTGCTGATCGACGACATGATCGACACGGCCGGCACCATGGCCCGAGGCGCCCGGGCGCTGACCGAGGAAGGGGCCACCACCGTGTTCGCGGCCGCGACGCACCCAGTGCTGTCCGGCAAGGGGGTTCAGAACCTCGAGGAGTCGGCCATCAAGGAGGTCGTAGTCACCAACACCCTCCCGGTTCCGGAGGAGAAGCGCATCGACAAGCTCACGATCCTGTCGATCGCGCCCATCGTGGCCTCGGCGATCCAGGCCGTGTTCGAAGACGAGTCGGTCTCGGAGATCTTCCACGGCGAGAACCAGCCGTAGGGTTCGGGCTCCCTAAGCTTTCCCCTGCTCGCACTTCCGGGCGTCGTCCTGGCCAGGACCGCCCTTCCCGGTCTCGTTCTGCCCGGCGCCGCAGTTCAGGTTGTCCTTCCCGGCGCCACCGACCAGCAGGTCCTTCCCGGCCTCGCCGCGGAGCCGGTCCCTTCCCGCCTGGCCCCTGAGCACGTCCTTCCCCCCACCGCCGTCGCCGGTGTCGTTGCCCTCGCCTCCCAGGAACCGGTCAGATCCGCCCCCGCCGTCGGCCGTGTCCTTGCCGGGCCCCGCGGGGAACGTGTCGTCCCCGGCTCCTCCCGACAGGCCGTCGTCCCCCTCCCCTCCGTCCACGTGGTCGTCCCCGTCCTCGCCGTCGAGGGCGTCGTTCCCGGGCCCCCCGGTCAGCTCGTCGTCACCCGGGCCACCGAGGAGGGTGTCGTCGCCGTCTCCGCCGTCCAACAGGTCGTTGCCGTCCCCGCCGCGGCTCGTGTCGTTCCCGGCCTCGCCCAGGCCGACGTCGTTGCCGGGGCCACCGTCGGACGTGTCGTTCCCCGCCCCCATGCACAGCGCGTCGTTCCCGACCAGGCCGGTGGCGGTGTCGTTCCCGCCCTGGGCCAGGATGCCATCGGGTCCGTCGGTGCCGGTGAGCGTGTCGTCGCCCGCGGTCCCCACCCGGTTGACGGTCACGCCGTTGCACTGCACCAGCTCGTAGGCCCCGATGTCGCAATTTCGAGGAGCCCCCCGCTGGTCGGTGGCCGCGCACGACGTCCCTCCCGAGCCGGGCGGAGCGGGGTCGCCACCGTTGATCGCGGGGGAACCGACGAGCAGGGCGTGGGTCTCGGTGGGGCCGCCGTTGTCCGCCAGTGGACTGAGCATGGGGTTCGCCCCGATCTGGTCCCCGGTGCCGGGTGCCAAGGTGCAGCCGGTCGTGTTCCCGACCAGGTTGTGGCCCTGGGACGTCACGGTGGCGGAACAGTCCGGATGCACGGCCGTGGTGGGGGAGTTGTCGTTGTTGCCGGCCAGGATGGTGTTCCGGAGGCTGATGGTGGTCGAGGCGAACCAGGCGATGCCTCCTCCGTTCCCGAAGTCGTTCGCGTCGTTGTCGGCGGTGTTCCCCGTGATCGTGACGTTGTTAAGGTCCACCGTGCCCTGCCCCGCGTGGATCCCACCGCCGTTCTCGTTCGCGGAGTTCCCGCTCACGGTGGTGTTCACCATCTGGAGAGAGGCCGCAGCCCCGTTGGTGCTGAGGCCGCCCCCCGTGGTCATGGCGTGGTTGTCGTGGATCAGTGAACGCTCGACGGTCACCTCGCTGCCGTCGATCAGGAGACCGGCCCCGAACCCTGCGGTGGTGGTCTCGTTCTCGTCGATCACGCTGTCGGTGATGGTGACGGTGGAGCCGGTCTCGGCCTGGAGCCCCGCGCCGCTCTGCGCCGCGTAGTTGTCGTGGATGTTGACGCGGTTGAGGGCGAGTGTGACGTCCAGGTCAGCGAGGATCCCTCCACCCGTGTTGTCGGGATCCGATCCGATGGCCCATCCTCCGGTGATCGTCAGGTCGGAGATCGCAGAGACGGGGTTGCTGATCGAGTCGAACGCGCCCACATGAACCACCCGCTCGTCCAGGCCTCCCATCCCTCCGGCATCGATGATGGTGGCCCCCGCCCCGGCACCGGTGATCGTGACGTCAACCCCGATCACGTCCAGGTCCCCCGTGAGACCGTCGTTCTCCGGGGCCCCGGTTCTGGTCAGGACGTAGATCCCCGCGGGGACCACGATCGAGTCGGGGCCGGCCGAGGCGTTCGCGGCGATGACCGCCTCGCGCAGCGAGCAGTCCGAGTTGCAGGAGCCGTCGGCCGTGTCCGTGGTCTTGGTCACGGTGAACACGGCGGCCTGCGCGTCCCCGGCCGGAAGGAGCACCAGGCCCACCGCCAGGAGCGTTGCTGAGGCGTAGAGGACGAATCTTCGGGCGATCGGCGGCGAGAAGCTCATGGCCTCCGGGAACCCTACTTCAAGTGGGTTCTCCGGCGTGATACCGGCGGAAGGACGGAACGGCGACGGCCATCACCGCAACTCCCGCCACACAAGCGATCCCCCCGGAGACCACCGAGATCATCGGGCTGGTGAGCTGGGCCACGAGCCCCGCCTCCACGTCGCCCAGCCGAGGTCCGCCGACCACCACCATGAGGTGGATCGACGACAGGCGGCCCCGAAGCGAGTCCGGCACCGTTCCCTGGAGGATCGTCGACCGGAACACCGCGCTGACCATGTCGGCGGCTCCGGCGATGCCCAGGAACACCAGGGCCAGCCCGAACGCCTCGGTCGACAGCCCGAAGGCCACGATGGCCAGCCCCCACACGGCCACGGCCCACAGCACGGCCCGTCCCTGATGCCGCACGTGTCGCACCCAACCGGTCAGCAGGACGCCGAGGAGAGCCCCGGTGGCCGGAGCGGCGTACATGAGGCCCAGGCCCGCCGGGCCGACGTGGAACGTCTGCTCGGCGAGCGGAACGAACACGGCCATGGGCATCCCGAAGATCATGGCGTTGAGGTCGATCAGGAAGGTCGACTGCAGGATCCGCCGTCCCTTGAGGTAGGCGAACCCCTCTCCGATCGAGGCAAGGATCCGCGGCGGTGGCCCTGACCGCTCCACCGGCATCGGCCGCATCGCCGCCACGGCCAGGATCGCGGCGAGGAACGTGATGGCGTCGATCCCGTAGGCCCACACCAACCCGAAGTTGGCGATGATCAGGCCACCCAGCGCGGGGCCGGCGATGTCGCTGAACTGCATGACGCCCTGGTTCAGCGCCATGGCCGAGGAGAGTCGGTCTTTCCCCACCAGCCCGGGGATGGCCGCGGTTCTCGCGGGAGAGTCCAGTGCTGATACCGCCGAGGACAGGGCCGCGACCCCGTACAGGAACCACAGGGGCGGGTCCCCCACGATCGCTCCCCACACGAACAGCAGAGCGGTGGCCAGCAGGCCCAGCTGGGTGATCAGCAGCAGTCGCCGCCGGTCCGTCCGGTCCGCTAGCGCCCCACCCACCAGCGAGAACACCACCAGGGGGACCACCTGGGCCAGCCCGATCAGGCCGACCGCCAGCACCGAGCCGGTCAGCTGGAAGACCTGGTAGGGCAGGGCCACCACCGTGACGTGGCGGCCGGTGTGCGAGATGAGCTCGCCGAACCAGAGCAGCCGGAAGTCTCGGGATGCCCGCAGCGGGGTGATGTCGATGACCGCTCGCTTGGCCATCGAGGAAGCCCGGGCTCGACGGGTCGGCTGCAGCGGCTCCTGGTCTTCGTCGGAGGGGCGCACGGATCCAGGATAGCGACGGTCGCCGGGGACCCCGTCGGCTACAATCTGGCTCCGGAGGTTCTCTACACATGGCTGAAGTCGATCTGAAGGCGGAGCCCCGCGACGACGTGGGGAAAGGCGCGGCTCGGAAGACCCGTGCCGCCGGCCGGGTCCCGGTCGTCCTGT
>DAITPV010000062.1:0-10008 GCA_036833435.1 Actinomycetota bacterium
GTACGCATGGGCCATCCGGCGCGGAGATCGCACCGGGATCGTCCCAGGGCCGTGCACTGGCGCTCGGCGCTCGTCATCGGGACCCTGATGCTGTTCGGTGGGAACGGGATCGTCTCGCTCGCGGAGCAGACCGTGCCGTCGGGCATCACCGCGCTGATGATCGCCACCGTTCCGCTGTGGCTGGTGCTGATGGCCAGGTTCGCGCTGGGGGAGCGAGTGACCTGGCGGGAGTCGCTGGGCATCTTCGTCGGCTTCGCTGGCGCGGCGCTGCTGGCCCAGCCGGCCTTCGAGGGCCGGCTCGATGTCTTGGGGCTGGTGCTCCTGCTGGTGGCATCCATCTCCTGGGCCGCCGGGTCTCTGTACACCCGACGAGCTCCGTTGCCCGGTCGTCCCATGGTGGGGATCGGGATGGAGATGATCGCCGGCGGTGTGGTCCTCGCCGTGGTGTCGGTGGCCGCCGGGGAGCTGGGCGACCTGGAGCTCTCGTCGATCTCGTTCGAGTCCCTGATGGGGCTGGCGTACCTGATCGTGGGCGGGTCCTTGATCGGGTTCGCGTCGTACGTGTGGCTCCTGCGGGTGGCGCGGACGTCGCTGGTGGCCACGTACGCTTTCGTGAACCCGGTGGTGGCCGTGTTCCTCGGGTGGCTGATCCTCGACGAGCGGATCACCGCCCAGACCCTGCTCGCCGGTGGCGTGATCGTTGTCGCGGTTGCAATCATCGTGTCGGCGCAGGGTGCCAAGCAGTCGGGGGCCGATCCGGGCGCCATCGCCGAAGCTACGGAAGAAGACGAGCAGCTGTCCGCCTAGGACCGGCGGATCTCGGTCTCGAACTCCGGGAAGTACCGGGAGATCACGGTGATCTCGAACTCCCGAAGGATGGACTCTCTCGGCTCTCTGGCCAGGAGGAACTCGAAGGAGGCCCGGAGGAGCTCCTCGGGCGACCCGTACCCCCCACCAAGACGCTGGAAGTCCTCGGGCGGGACCGTCACCCGGTGAGTGGTCTCCGACCCGCCCTCAGAGACCCGGACGGTGAACGCGTTGTTGCCCGCGGGCTGCACGCGGAGGTCGGCCACCGGCGAAGCCTAGCGTAGGCTGCCCGGGATGAGGGCCGGCGGCCTCGTTACGGCGACGGATATGGCTCGTGCCGTGCGAGTGCGTGATGTCTCTCCCGTAGAGCTGGTGGAGGAGGCCCTGGTTCGGGCCGAAGCGTGGCAGCCGGTGACCAACGCCTTCAGCCACCTCCATCCCGAGGAATCCCTCCAAGAAGCCGAGCAGCGCGCCGGGGAGGTGACCGGTGGGAACCTGCTCGGTCCGCTCCACGGGGTCCCCGTCGCGGTGAAGGACCTGTACGACGTGGCCGGCTGGGAGACGTCGGGGTGCTGTGCCGCGTACCGGGGACGGATCGCGGAGCGCGACGCCGGTGCGGTGGCCCGCCTCCGTGGGGCGGGCGCGGTGATCATCGGCAAGACGAACCAGCACGAGCTGGCAGCCGGTGGGACGAACCTCATCTCGGCCTGCGGCCCGACGCGGAACCCGTGGGATCCGGCCCGGATAACCGGTGGGTCCAGCGGCGGGTCGGGTGCGGCGGTGGCCGCCCGGGTGGTGCCGTTGGCCCTGGGGACCGATACCGGCGGCTCCATCCGGATCCCCTCGTCGTTCTGCGGGATCTCGGGCCTCAAGCCGACCCACGGGGCGGTGTCGTTGGAAGGCGTCATGCCGCTGGCCCCGACCCTCGACACGGCCGGTCCTATGGCCGTCTCCGTAAGGGATCTGGCGGTTGGTCACGCCGTACTGTCAGGCTCCGGAGATCCCTTTGTGGAGGACGCAGCACGGTCCCCCGACGGCCTCACAGTGGGGACGCTGGGCGGCTTCCATGCCACCCGGGTGGACCCGGAGGTCCTCGAGGCCACACGAGGAGCAGCCGAGGTATTCGGGTCGGTGGGGGTCCGTACCGTTTCAATCGCCGATGACCCGCCGCACGGTCCCGAGCTGTGGGATCGAGTGGCCATGCCCCAGTTTGCCGACCATCACGGCCATCTGCTGGAGACCCCCGAAGCCCTTCATCCCTTGACCCGGTCGTGGCTGGAGGAGGGGACTCGCGTGGGAGCCGGTGCTCGGGAGGAAGCGCTCCTCCAGGCGCAGGAGATCGGCGCGTTCTTCCTCCAGGCCCTCGGGGTGTGCGACGCCTTGCTGGTGCCGGCGACGCCGTTCGTGGCGCCCCGAGCCTCCGAGGAGGAGGTTCACGTGGGGGACGACGTGCTGTTCACGTCTCGCGGCGGAACGTCCCGGCTCACCCGGATGGTCAACCTGGCCGGCCTTCCGGCCGTGGCCTTCCCGGCGGGCGCGTCCCGCGAGGGGATGCCGATCGGGATCCAGCTCATCGGCCGTCCGGGCGACGAGGCCACGATCCTGCGTCTGGCTGCCGCGTTCCAGGCAGCGACAGACCACCACATGGGGGCTCCGCTGGTGAGTGGAGGGAGCTAGGCGGGAGGAGGACCGCTCGGCGGGCCTCCGGGGGGAGCGCCGGGACCGGGACCCCGGCCGCCGGGTGGCGGACCGCTTCCTCGGGGGCCTCCCCGAGGTCCACCGTAACCTCCCCCTCCACGAGGTCCACCGGGGCCTCGGCGATCGCCTGGACGGCGACGAGGCGGCGGCTCGGGCTTGGTTCGCAGCGGCGGAAGCGGGCGGGTGACGCCCTCCCGCTCGAACCGGATGCGATAGGCGTCGTCGGCTACCTGCTCGCGACCGACCTCGTGCCACCCGTCCCGGAGCAGGTTCTTCAGGCGTCCGGCTGCGGTCTTCCGCATCCGGTCCTGGCCCGGGGCCTTGGTGTAGAAGGTCTCGTAGAGGACTTCCTTGCCCGGCATCTCGGCCGGTCAGCGTAGCACGGCGAGTCACCAACCCGGCATCTCGTACGATCGGCCACGTGCCTGGGGCCAAGCCGCGACGCGACATCTGGGGTGGACTCATCACGGCCTCGGCCGCGGTGGTGTTCGGAGGGATCGTGACCATCGCCCGGGTGGACGAGGTCCGGGACGTGCCGGTGACCTCGCTCCTGGCGGTTCGGTTCGGGGTGGCGGGCCTGGTGCTGGGCCTGGTCCTGCTGATCAGGCGTCAGCCGCTCGTTCCCGCCCCAGGTGAGTGGTGGCGTCTGGTGGTTCTGGGAGCCCTGGGCTACGCCGTGGAGTCGGCGTTCTTCTTCCTCGGCCTCGGAAGGGGCACGGCGGCCACGGTGACCTTGCTCTTCTACACCTACCCGGTGTGGGTGACCGTCCTGTCGTCGGTGCTGGGCATGGGGGCCCCGGGACGGGTGGTGGGCGGCGCTCTGGTGGCCGCGGTGGCCGGTGCCGCCGTGGTGATCGCGTCCTCGGGTGGCCTGGACATCACTACGGCCGGCATCGTCTTCGCGCTGGCGTCGGCGGTCACCATCGCCTTCTTCCTGATCGGCCTCCAGGCCCTGGTCAAGCGAACCCCGTCCCTGGTGTCGTCGATGTGGATCGCGCTCTCGTGCGCGATGGCCCACGCGACGTTCTCCCTGGTGAGCGGGACCGGGCGCCTGCCGGCCGGGAGAGCGGAATGGCTGCCGATCCTGATGATGGGAGTGCTCACCTCCGGCGCGTTCTTCCTGCTGTTCCTGGGGATCCGGAGGCTGGGCGCGGTGCGATCCTCGATCATCTCCTCGCTGGAGCCGGTGGCCGCGGCCATCCTGGCCCTGGTGTTCCTGGGCGAGACGATCCGGGGAGGGGTCTTTTTGGGCGGCCTCCTCATCCTGGCCGGGGCCATCACGGCCACGGTGGCCCGGGGGGTTCCCCAACCGGAAGACGCGATCCCCTAGGACGACCCCACGATGAACGCCAGCGCACCGAAGGCCACGTAAACCAGCAGCCCGCCCACTACCAGAACCAGGCGAAGAGCGAGCGGGATGCGGGACCGCCCCACCGCGTAGTAAGCGATGGGCCCAACCACCGGGACCAGCAGGACGCCGGCCATCCAGGACGCCCTGGCGCCGATGGAGGAGTCCTCTCGGCGAACCAGGTCCCACATGGCGATCGACACCCACGATGCGTACAGGATCAGCGGCAGCAGATAGCCGTACACCGAGATGAGCAGCGACCACCACGAGGGGGCAGCGACGGCGACTCCAAGCACGGTGACCTCCTGGTTCATCGGATCGGACCCGTCGCCTGGCGGAACGCCGGCGGCGGCCAGATCGAAGGGATCCGGAACGTCCACAGCGGGCGCGGGAGGCGCCGACGTGGCTCCGGGCATGGACTCCTGGGGCGGCGGCGGCGGGATGGATCGCCAGTCGCCGCGGGGGAACTGATCGTCCATCGTGTCGGCAAACAGGCTGAGGAACGAAGTCGAGACTGCGGGGTCTCCGCCACCCCCGCCGGTGGTGGTGAACCCGCAGCCGGCGATCACCTCGATGGCCGGGGGCGCGCTGGTCCCGAAGGTGTTCCCACCGAAGCAGTTCTCCCCGGCTGCCGGAGCGCCCAGCGCCAGGTCGGCGATCCCCGAGCCCGACACCACGTTGTCCCGGACCTCGTTTTCTCCGGGGATCCACAGGTTCCGGTCGATCATGGGAAAGGCCACGATGCCGAATCGTTCGTGGTCCTCCACGCGGTTCCGCTCCACCACGTTCCCGGTTCCTCCGGCCAGGGCGATCCCGCTGCCGAAGGCCGGGTAAGTCCCCGGTTTCGCCGGAGCCGCTGCGTTGTTGTTGTCGTGGACGTAATTGCCCACGATGATCTGGCCTCTTTGGGGCGGCAGCAGCTCTGAGTCCAGGGTGTTCGGTACGATCCCGGCCATGTTCAGGCGCCACTCGGAGTTGGCCAGCACCAGGTTGCTGCTGGCGTTGGTCCCCGACCATCCCAGCGCGTTGTTCTCTGCCAGGACGTCGGTCACCAGCGCGTTGCACGGGTCGCACTGGCCGATGTAGAAGCCGGAGTCGGGGTGGCCCGAGGCATAGGAATGGTCGAACTGGCCGTTAACGGAGTCGAAGGCGTACACGCCGTAGTCGCCGTTGTTGTGGGCGGTGAGGTACGAGCCCCGGTACCCATCGACCCCGATCCAGTAGAACCCGTTGAGGAGGTAATGGCGGGCCGTGATGTTCTCCACCGTGACCCCGTCGGCATCCAGGACGTGGATGCCGTTGGGGAGCTCGAAGTCGCCCTCCAGGATCACCTCGTTGCGGTCGGTCCCTCGGATCGTGAGGTACGGGGTGGTGACCCGGATCGCCTCCCGGTACACCCCGGGTGACACCAGCACCAGGTCCCCGGGCTCGGCGGCGTCCACCCCGGCCTGGATGGAGCCGTGGTCCTCGGGGATCCGGATGGTTTCCCCGGGCTCAGTGGGCGGCGGGGTCGTCTCTTCCTCCTGGTCTTCCTCCGCCCCGCCGACCAGCACGGTCCCAGACATCCCGAAGCCGCCCGGGGCGCCGTGGTATCGGCAGGAGTACTGCTGGCGGCCGGGCTCGTCGAACGTAACCGTGAACGACTGGCCGGGGTCCAGGTTCCCCGAGTCGAACGACCCGTCGTCGGCCGTCACCGTGTGCGGGTTGTTCCCCTCGTTGACGAAGGTGACCGTGGCTCCGATGGGAACCTGGGGACCGGCGGGCTCGAACACGTCGTCGAGGGCCCGAACCCTGGTCTCCTGGGAGGCCGCGGGGACGGGGGCGAGTCCGAGTGCCAGGGCCAGGAGGGGAGCCGCCACGGCTCGTCGCATCGGCGGCACGATAACGCGCGGGGTGGCCGGGAGGCCTCCCTCGTGGAACACTGGTGGGAAGGAGGAACGGATGGACGCAGCTCGGCTGAAGAAGATCCCGCTGTTCTCAAAGTTGTCGGACAAGGAGCGTTCCCAGATCGCCCAGTGGGCCGACGAGGTCCAGGTTCCCGCGGGGAAGCACCTGGTGGAGCAGGGAGACTTCGCCTACGAGTTCTTCGTGATCGACGAGGGAACCGCCGAGGTTCGCCGGGGGGACGAGGTCCTCACCACTCTCGAGCCGGGGGCCTTCTTCGGAGAGATCGCCCTCCACGACCACGACAAGCGGACCGCCACGGTTACGGCCGCCAGCCCCATGACGGTCATCGTGATGTTCGCCAGGGACTTCCGGTCGATGGAGGACGAGATGCCGGAGGTCTGCGCCCAGATCCGTCAGGCCATCAAGGAACGCTCGCCCAGATAGGACTCGACCCGGGGGCCCCATCGAGGCACCCCCGGGTCGATAAGCGTTCTTGGTTTGCTCCTAGGCGCAGCCCCAGTGGCCCCATCCAACCTTCTTGGCCATGTGGAGGCTCACGTCGATGTTGGCGTACGCGTCGTACACGCTGGCACCAGGATGGCCGTAGCTCCGGGCTCGCGAGGGCCAGTAGCTCAGGGATTGCTGGAAGACCCCGCCGTACAGGGCGCTTCTGGCCTTCGGATTGAACCCCGACTCGCACGCGGCGACCCGCATGGCGGTGCCCACGTCCACCCCGTACTCGATTGCCAGCCCGCGGATCATCTGGCGGACCGACTTGTCCCGGCTCTCGAGCTCAACGGTGATCGAGGACCGCCGACCGGTGGCCAGGACCTGAGGAGCCAGTGAGTTGGCCGCCCGAGCAGCCAGCTGGAGTGCGGCTCCCACGGTCATCCGACGGCTCCTGACCATGTGGCCCGGGCCCTCCGGATGCGTCACCCACGCGGAGATCTTGAACGCGCTGGTGTGCTGGAGCATCCGATCGCACGTGGTGCTGGGGATGCCCGTCTGCGTCTTGCCGGGCTGGCCGTCCCTCCGGGACAGCGTGAGCCTGACGGAGCCCGACGTGGGCTCGCCGTCCTCGAGCAGGTCCGCGGTCGCTCCGCAGGTCTGCTGGACCATCATGGCCATGGCTCCCGGAAGCGACCGGGTGCCGGCCGACCTTCCGCCCACCAGAACCTGAGCTCGGAGCTGGCCGGCCGGGGCGGTCTGCCCCTGGGCGGTTGCCGGCAGCCCCATGAGCATCGCGGCCGCGAGGGCCGCGAGGCCCACCCTTCTCATCCAGAGCGTCAAGGCTCCACCTCCTTGTGTGTCCCGGCTTCCGGGCGCGTGCCGAGACACGGGCAAAAAGAGGAAGGCTGGGGACACTTCGGGGATAGGCGAGGAACTCCGTGAGGAGCTCTGGAGTGCTCAGCAACCCTAGCAGATGGTCGGGAAATCGTCCACCCAGGCCCGAAGCTCAGGGTGTGGGGAAGGTTGAGGGTCTTACCTGGAGGGTGAGGGCTCGATCGATCGAGCGATCCAGGGCTTCCGGGAGCCTAGCAGACCCCGGGCGTCCCGTCAGGCGGCGATGTCGGTCATCCGGGGGAGTTCGCGGACACCCTGATCAGCTGGGGTTCGGGCGCTCCGGGGCGGGCTCGCGTCCCAGGCGCCGAAGGGCCAGACCCGAGAGAGCCTCCAGCACCACGCGGTGGGCCAGTAGGGCCGTGACGTCGGCGTGGTCGTACGGGGGAGAGACCTCCACCACCTCCATCCCGCAGAACCCCACCTCCCGGCCGATGCGCCGGATCGACGTGAGGACCTCCCGGGGCGTGAGACCGCCCGGCTCCGGGGCCCCCGTGCCGGGGGCCGACCCGGGGTCGACCACGTCGATGTCCACGGACAGCCACACCCGATCCGCCCGCCCGCCGAGCTCGATGACCTCGTCGGTGACCCGGTCGAATCCCCGCTCGTCGATCTCTCCCTGGGTGAACCACACCAGGCCCTGGGTCCGGGCCCACTCGAACTCCTCAGGCCCCGGCCAGTAGCCCCGCAGGCCGACCTGGACGATGTGCTCTCCGCGGATCGATCCCTCCTCCACCAGGAGGCGCACCGGGGTGCCGTGCGAGCGGCGGACGCCGTGGAGGGTCTCGGCGTCGTCGGCATGGGCGTCGAAGTGGATCAGCCCGACGGTTCCCTTCCCGAAATGGTCGGCGGCCGCTCCCGCATCCGGGTGCAGGATGGAGTGGTCGCCTCCCAGCACCACGGGGACGGCGTCCGCGGCCAGGATGTCCCGGACCGAGCTGCGGATGGCCTCGTGCGTCTTGGCGGCGTCACCCGGCACGACGTCCGCATCGCCGTGATCCACCACGGTGAGCGCCTCGTAGGGGTCCACGCCGAGCTCCATGTGTGGCCGCCAGTCGCCGCTGCCGGCCGGGTCGGCCATCCGGATCACCCGGGGGCCGAACCGGGTCCCGGGACGACCCACGGTGGTCTCGTCGATCGGCGCACCGAGGATGGCCACGTCGGCGCCGGAGAGCTCCTTCGGGTCGAGCACCAGCGGCACCTTGTCGAACGTGGCTGCGACGCCGGCGTAGGCCGGCTCGCTGTCCCGGTTCAGCCGCATACCGGCCAGTATGCTGGCTCGCCATGGCGCACGTGATGTCGGATGGCGTCCGCCTGGCAGTGGACGTGATCGGCGAGGGCGAACCGGTCACCGTGGTCGGCCACGGGCTCACCGGGAGCCGGGCGGACTTCGCTCCGCTGGCCGCTTTCCTCCCGGGCACCAAGGTGCTGTTCGACTTCCGGGGCCACGGGGAAAGTGAGCGCCCGCCGCAGGGCTCCTACTCGATGGACGCGTTCGCCGCGGACGTCGACGCGGTGGCGGAGGCCCACGGAGCCACGGGCCTGGTGGGCGTCTCGCTGGGCGGAGGGGCCACCCTTCGTCTCCTGCAATCGAAGCCGGAGCGATTCGAGCGGCTGGTGTTCGTTCTCCCCGCCCGTCTGGAGCGCGCGGACGAGGCGCGGACCAGGCTGCTCCGTTTGGCGGACCTCCTCGAGGCGCATCCTCCGGACGAGGTGGCCGACCTCGTGGTGGCCGAGGAGGAGGCCCAAGGCCTCTTCGACGGCTTCCAGGGCGCCCGGGACATCCGGGCCCGTTCGATCCTGGGGATGAACAGCGACGGCATCCCCTTCGCCATCCGGGAAGCCATCGACGACCCTCCGGTCCGCGACCCGGAGGCCATCCGGGGAGTCGGCGCGCCGGCCCTGGTCATCGGGCAGGAAGGGGATCCGGTACACGACGCCCAGGTTGCTCGGGAGCTGGCCGGGGCGCTGCCCAACGCCGAGCTGGTGCTGTACCCGGACCGGTTCGCGTTGCTCCGCGACGTCGCCTCGCTGACCCAGCGGGTGGCCGCGTTCCTGGAGGGGGGTTCGGGGGGGTAGCTCGCCCGGATTCCCGCTACTAGGACATCTCCCGGCGAGCGGACCCCCTGATAAGAGAGGCCGACTAGAGGTAGAGGCCGGTCTTGGGGTCGTCCCGCTCGCTGGCCACCGCGTGGATCTCCCGCTCCCGGACGAGCAAGTACTCCTCGCCGCGGATCTCCACCTCGATCCCAGAGTCGGGAAGGAGAAGCACCTCGTCGTCGGGATCCACGTTGCGGACGTTCGGCCCCACGGCCACGACCGTGGCCCACTGGCCGCGCTTGCTCACCGTGGCCGCGGTGGCGGGGATCAGCAGCCCGCCCTTCGACCGACGCTCGCCGTCCTCTTCGGGACGGCGGACCAGCACCCGGTCGGCCATCATCCGGACGCCCTTGGGCGCGTCCGCCGATGCGGGAACCGACCGGATCTGCTTGGCGGTCACGCTTTCAGGATACGACGGGGGACGTTGGGACGGATAAGGTGTGCCGTCGTGGGCGAGCGGGTTCGGGATCTCCTGTCATCCGGTGAACGCCGGCTGAAGCGTTCGCCGGCCATCGACCACTGGCCGGTCGGGCGTGACCGCGACGATGCCCGGCTCCTGCTGGCCACGGTCCTGGGGCAGGACGAGGAGGACCTCGACGGCCGCGAGGAGGTGGACGGGAACGCGGCCCGCCGGTACTCGAACCTGATCCGCAGGCGCGCGGGAGGGGAGCCGATCCCCCAGATCCTGGGGTGGATGGAGTTCGGGGGGCTCCGGCTGCGGGTCCGGCCGGGCGCGTTCGTTCCCCGGCAGTCCAGCGAGTTCCTGCTCGTCCAGGCCGTCCGGAGGCTGCAACGGCGGCGACGTCCGGTGGCGGTCGACCTGGCCA